>NZ_QZFV01000010.1:0-160744 GCF_003600245.1 Amycolatopsis panacis | reverse complement strand
CAGTACTCGGCGTGCCGAACGTCCGCGGCGCCACGCTGTTCCGCGCGACCTGTACCGCCTGAGCCTGCCTGTCCAGCTGTGAAGGGTCCCTTCACGGACCTCCACACCGACTTTGCCGACACCCTGGACTCTCGGGCTGTGAAGGGTCCCTTCACAGCCTTTGGTTCAGTCCGGGCGGCGGTCAGCGTTTGGCGGCTACTCCGCCGAGGCTCAGGAGATGCTGGTGGCTCACCGGAAGCAGCCGCGGACCGCACGGCCACCACTCGTGCAGCGGGACGACGCCGGGTTCGATCAGTTCAAGCCCGGTGAACAGGGAGACGATCCCGGCCCGGTCCCGGCGGGTACTGCCCAGCCCGGCCTCGCCTAGCACCCGGTCCAGATCGCGGGCCAGCGCCACGCAAGCTTTGTCCGGAGGCAGGCGATCATGCGTGATCAGCACGAACGACCCGGGCGCCAGCTGGTCGACGTAGCTGCGCACGACGTACTGCGCGTGCTCCAGGCACGGCACGTGGTGCAGTACGTCGCACAGCAGCAGCGCCACCGGCCGTTCGAAGTCGAGGTGCCGGTAGACGATCGGATCCCCCAGCGTGGCACCGGGATCGGTGAGATCCGGCCCGGTCACATGCACGCATTCGTTCTCCTCCAGCACGGCTCGCCCGTGCACCTGCACGACCGGGTCGTGGTCCACGTAGACCACCTGCGCGCCGGGGAGCAGTCGTTGCGCGACCTGGTGCGTGTTGTCCGTGGTCGGCATCCCGCACCCGAGATCCAGGAACTGGTCCACGCCCTCGCTGCGGATCAGGTGCCGCAGCACGCGCAGCTGCCACCGACGCCGTTCCTGGGCCACTTCGCGGGCGTACGGGGCGACGGTCAGCAGCCGTTGCAGCAGCGCGCGGTCACAGCCGTAGTGGTCGTGGCCGCCGAGCAGCGCATCGGCGAACCGGGCGAGACTGGGCCGGTCCATGTCCCACAACGTCGCGGGACCGGACCTCAGGTTCGCCCGGATCATCCTGAAACTGCCCCCTACCCAAGGCCGCTCCGTGCCACCGTCAGCAACGGACAGTGTTCAGGTTACGACAGTGCGTTCCTGGGTGAGACCCCAGTCCCCCATGCGGCTCAACCGAGGGCCAACGGGTGCCAGGTACGCCCACCGTCAGTGGTGCGGTACAGCCGGGCACCCGATTCGGCGTCCGGCAGGCCTTCCACGAGTACGCCGATCCGGTTGTCCGGGAAGGCCAGGTCAGCCACCCCGTACCCGTGCTCGCTCAGCACTGTGGTGCTCCAGGTGCGGCCGCCGTCGGTGGTGTGGTGAAGGAATTCCGCGGCACCGCCTTCGGCCGCGACCGTCGCCGATTCCGCGGTGGCCGCGCCGAAGGACAGGGTGATCCCGGTGTTCGGCGCCGCCGCGGTCCCGCTGAAGATCCCGCCGAACCGCCGTGCACGCCACAGCTCACGCATCATGTGCCCCGGCTGCGGTACCGCCGGTCCGCTGTTGCACAAGGCGGTCACCTGCCCGTCCTGCACCCCGCCCAGACTCGCGTTCTCTCCCGCGGGGCATGGCGAAGGCGCAGTGGCGAACGCGACGCCGTCGTGGGAAGTCCAGTACCGCTCGGCGCGGTGATCCGCGTCGAGGACGATCTGCAGCCCGCCGCGCACCGACAGATCGCCCCCAGTGTTCTCGCCTTCGATGCGGAGCCCCGGCGCCGGGGTCAGCACCGGCGCACCAGCCGCCCCCGCGTACACGTTCGCCGCCCCACCGTCGCCGGTGACGAGCGCGAAACTCCGTCCCGCGAACTCGACGACCTTCGCCACGTACCGCTTCGCCGCCGCCCCCGCGAGCCCCACCGCGTACCAATGCTTGCCCTGGTCTCGAGTCGCCCGGATCTCCGTTCCGTCGGTGACGTACAGATGCTGATCATCCGCCGCGACAATGCGTACGCGATTGTGGTTGTCCGGATACGGCACCGGCGGCGCCTGCAGAAACCGCCAGTGCGTACCGCCGTCGTCGGTCGCCTTCAACTGCGGGCACCATCCTCCACCGCACCGCGCGTATCCGAGCACGAAGCCACGCTCCGGACCAACCCACCCCGTCGACGACGGCGCGAACCCCTCCGCAGCCGAAACACCCGGCGGAGCAACGGAAATCGCCGCAACCACGGCCAGGACCGCAGCAGCACACCGAAAGGCTCTCTTCATGCCGCGGGGACGTTCCGGCCGCCCCCAGGTTGCCCCGGCACGGACAGGAGAAGACAACCGGCGGACCGAAGATCACCCGACCGGCCCAGCCTTATCACGCACGACGCACTCGGTGAGTTCCGCGTGTTCGGCGAGTTCGGGTGGCGAGTCGACCTTCGCCCGCTTCGGCCCCGCGCCTTTGCCCGCGACACGTGGCTGCAATGCCCGCGTAGCTGCGAATTCCCTTGACTGCCAGGCCTCACACGGCGAAACGGACCCTCGACAAACAGCCCCTTACGAGGAACCAACTCCCGACCCACGCACGGCGAGGTGGCCGTCACCTCGGAACCACTGCGTGGTGAGCGAACCCCACCCACCGCGCCCATCGTGACGATCGGACCTCGCCTCCGACGCACACAGCCAGGCCAAGACACGTCCCCGGCCTCATCGTCGTGCCCTGTGCCGTCATCTCCGTCGACGTTGTCGACCTATATCGGGTAGAAAATTGCCGTACATGTACGGCAATTTTGCGGAGAGAATGGCGATGGCGCGGATCCGCATCGGGGATCGCTGCCCGTGGTGCCGCCGGGGTGAGGTGTACCGAGCAAGCGGCCGCTTCGGCGTGTTCCTCGGATGCTCGGCCTGGCTGCCGGACGGCTCCGGGTGCAATGCCGCCTGGCGGTCCAACGGCTCCCGCCTGCCACCTCACGCGCGACGGCGATCACGCTCGTCCCAAGGCTTCCCGTCCCGCGGCATCCGGTCCCGCGGCATCCGGTCCCGCGGCTTCCCGTCCCGCGGCTTCCCGTCCCGCAGCTTCCCGGGTCGCGACTTCCGGCCACCCACAGTGCCGGGGCGCAACGTCGCATCCCCAGGCGTCCCGGCTCGCACCTTCCGGGTTCGTCGTCGACCGCCCGGGTGCTCCTGGCGCGGACTCCTGATCTTGACCAGCCTGGGCTGCGGAGGTTTCCTGCTCCTGATGCTCATCGCGCTGCTCAGCAGGCTGTGGTGAAGCTCCACACCGCAGGCAGCGTCAGAACTTCGCCGGGCACCGTCACCGGCTCAGCGAGACACCATCGTGCGACGACGGCCGGCTTCCCGACCGGCACCGGACATCACGCCCTCCGACGACCACCCGGCACCCCTGAAACCCCGGCTGCCGCGCCTGAAACCCCGGGCACCACCGCGCGTGCAACGGTCCGTGACGCACCGTCCGGCGAGCACCGGGCCGCACCACCCCCGGCGAGCACCGAACCGTCCTCGGCACCCGCCCGCAACCACGCCGCCCCTCACCGCTCCCCGCGCGGCTCCGCCACCGGGACCGGCCCCGGCTCCTCGCCTGGCTTGTCCCGCGGCTGCTCCGGCTCGACGGATTCCGGCGGCGTCTTTCCATCCCCGCGCTCGAACTGTTCCCGGCATTGGCGGCCATACCGCCGTGCGTTCGCGGTCATCTGGTCCCCTCCCAGCACCCACAAGGGTGCCGCGCCGCGGCGCACGACGCCAGCCCGTTGTCCGTCGTCAGCCGACCGGGTGGTCCACCGTGCCGGAAACGACCCCATCGACCACGCAGGACACCATCGTCCGGCACAACGGCAACATCGCAGCAACAACCCTGCGACAGCAGCGCCGCGACGCCATCGGCACGGCAACAACAACGGTGACAACGACAAAAGGGACAACGACAAAAGCACCGGCAGCCCCCACCACCCAGGGCCCCGGCAAAGTCGGTGTGGAGGGCCCTGCGCAGCTGCGGAGGGCTGTGAAGGGCCCCTTCACGGACTCTGAGTCCGTCAGGGGCACCCTCACGGACCCGAAACCGGTCGGGCAGCCACGGCTCTCTCTGCTGATCACGGGTCCGCGACCAACTTTGCCGGGACCCTGCCCCCACCACCATCCGCCCGGCCGAACCACCTTCCGGACGCCCCGGAGGTACCCGCTCACCCACCGGATCAATCACCGCGTCTTCACCGCATCAAAAAGCGCGTCAATCACTGCGTCATTCGGGGCCATCAATCACCGCATCAAGCAGTGCGCCAAGCACAACGCGTCATTCAGCGCGCGGAGCCGCCTCGATCGCCAGTACGGCGATGTCGTCGTGGCCGGAATTGCCGAGCCATTCCCGCACCGCCTCGCGCAGCCGGGCCACCACCTCATGCGCGGGCAGCCCCACGCAGGATTCGAGCACCGTGAACAGCCGTTCGTCACCGAAGAGCTCGGTCGACTCGGTGCGGTTGCGGGCTTCGGTGACGCCGTCGGTGTAGAGCAGGCAGATGTCGCCCTCGTCCAGGTGCGTGGTCGCTTCGGCGAACCTCGCCTGCGCCGAGATGCCGACGAGCGTGCCGGGCACGCTGACCTCCTCGACCCCGCCCCCGCGGCGCAGGACGAGCGGCGCCGGGTGCCCGCCGGAGGCGAGCGTGACGTCGAGCCCGGACTCCACGGCGGCGACCGAGCCGAGCACCAACGTGGCGAACCGGTTGCTGCCGCCGGCGATGAGCAGCTCGTTCAGCAGCCGCAGCAGGGTACGGCCGTCGCGCTCGACGAGATGCAGTGCGGCCAGGGAATGCCGGACCCGGCCGGTGAGCGCGGCCGCTTCGGCGCCCTTGCCGCAAATGTCGCCGACCACCACGAACGCGCTTCCGTCCTCGCGACGCAGCACGTCGTAGAAGTCGCCGCCGACGCCCAGCACCCCAGCCGCGGGCTCGTACCACAGGTCGAAGTTCGCGCCCTCCACCTGAGCCGGCGGGGACGGGCGTAGCGTGGATTCGAGCCCACGGGTCGCTTCCTCCTGCAACGCGAACCGGTGCGCATTGGCGAGCGCGGTGCCCGCCGCCTCCGCGAAGCCCTCGATCGCCCGCGGCTGCGCCGAGCCGAACACCGGCTCACTCCGGCGGCCGATCAGTATCGCGCCGGGCACGTCGTGGCCGCCGAACGAGGTGACCGACACCTCGCTGTGCGCCTGGAACTGCTCCGCGACCACCGACGGCAGCGCGTCGATCTCGCTGCCGGGTACCGCTCGGACCTCGGGACGCGACGTCGCCGCGAAGGCACCGGCCAGTACCGGCGCGGCCTGCGCGGGCACCCGCCGGATCCGGCCGTGCCCGGGTGGGCCGGCTCCGCTGCTCCACCACTCCCAGCGGCCCCGGGTCGTGGGCAGCAGCACGAACACCCAGTCCCCGAGCGCGGGCGCGGCCAGCTCGGCGATCAGCCGCGCGGTGCCGTGCCTGCCCCGAGCCGCGGCGAGTTTCGGTCCGGCCTCGGCGAGGAAATCCTCCGGACGGCGGCGGCCACCGCCCTCGTGCAGCGTCCATGCCTGCCAGCCACCGGGCAGCGCGCCGATCCGGGCCGGGCGCAGCACGCCCCCGGTACCAACCTTTCCCGTGGTCTCGGTCACGTTCACGAACTCCGGGGCGGCCCCCGCGGCCAGTCGTTCGCCGGCCGTGTTCGCCCAGCGCAAGGCCCCCGCCGGGTCCCGCACGAACACCGGGTCACGGACGGCGTCCAGCGCCGCACGCCAGAATCCGGCGTGCTCGGGCAGTTCGGCGCCGGGTGGCAGGGCCGACGCCGGAGCGGGCCGTGACACCATGCACGAACCTCCTGCCTCCGGGTCGACCTCGCGGTCCTCGTCCTTCAAGGTTGGCACAGCGTGCGCGGGCGGACTGGGTCGAAGTGTAGGGCGAACCGTGGCACGCTGGGTCGACGACCATGGCTGGCACACGCGTGGTGGGAAGGTCGGCAGACATGACAAGCAGTTCGCGGCGGACGCCAGAGCAGGCCGGCGGCGCCGGGGCGGACGGGGTCCCGCCGGGCGAGGAAGCCGCACTGGAACGGCTGCTGGCCGCGGTGCACGACCTCGCGGACGGCAATTTCCGGCGCCGCTTCGTCGCGCACGGCGACGGCCTCACCGCCCGGCTCGCGTCCGCGTTCAACGACATCGCCGAGCGCAACCAGCGGCTGGTCACCGAGCTGATGCGGGTGCGCGGCGCGGTGGGCCGGGAGGGCCGGCTCACCGAACGGGTGCGCGCCGAGATCGGCCCCGGCGGCTGGGCCACCGCGGTGGAGACGATCAACGGCCTGGTGGAGGACGTCAGCCGGCCGGTGGTGGAGCTGGACCGGGTGCTCGGCGCGGTGGCCGAGGGCGATCTGTCCCAGCCGATGGCGCTGCAGCTGGACGGCCGTCCGCTGCGCGGGCAGTACGCGGAGCTGGCGAAGACGGTGAACGGCCTGCTCGCGCAGCTGTCCCGGTTCGCCGCGGAGGTCATCCGGCTCTCCCGCGAGATCGCCGGCGAGGGCAGGCTGGGTGGGAAGGCCGAGGTGCCCGGCGTCACCGGCACCTGGCGCGACCTGACCGATTCGGTCAACTTCCTCGCCGACAACCTCACCGAGCAGGTCCGCAACATCGCCCAGGTGACCACGGCGGTGGCCCGCGGTGACCTCACACAGAAGATCAACGTGGACGCCCGGGGCGAGATCCTGGAGCTGAAGAACACCATCAACACGATGGTCGACCAGCTGTCCTCGTTCGCCGACGAGGTCACCCGGGTCTCCCGCGAGGTCGGCAGCGAAGGACGCCTGGGCGGCCAGGCCCGCGTCCCCGGCGTCGCCGGGACCTGGCGCGACCTCACCGATTCGGTGAACCTGATGGCGGACAACCTCACCGACCAGGTGCGCAACATCGCCCAGGTGGCCACCGCGGTGGCCGCGGGTGATCTGACGAAGAAGATCGACGTGGACGCGCGCGGGGAGATCCTGCAACTGAAGACCACGTTGAACACGATGGTCGACCAGCTGTCGGCCTTCGCCGACGAAGTCACCCGCGTCGCCCGCGAAGTCGGCAACGAAGGACGGCTCGGCGGCCAGGCCGAAGTGTCCGGCGCGGCCGGAACCTGGCGCGGGCTCACCGATTCCGTGAACCAGATGGCGGACAACCTCACCGGCCAGGTGCGCAACATCGCCCAGGTGACCACCGCGGTCGCGAAGGGCGATCTGACCCAGAAGATCACCGTCGACGCCCGCGGCGAAATCCTCGAACTCAAGACCACCATGAACACGATGGTCGACCAGCTGTCGGCCTTCGCCGACGAAGTCACCCGCGTCGCCCGCGAAGTCGGCACAGAGGGTCAGCTGGGCGGGCAGGCGACCGTCCCGGGCGTCGCCGGGACCTGGCGCGACCTCACCGGCTCCGTGAACTTCATGGCGAACAACCTCACCGCGCAGGTCCGCAACATCGCGCAGGTGGCTACCGCGGTCGCGCGCGGCGACCTGACGAAGAAGATCGCCGTCGACGCCCGCGGCGAAATCCTCGAACTCAAGACGACGCTGAACACGATGGTCGACCAGCTCTCCGCCTTCGCCGACGAAGTCACCCGCGTCGCCCGCGAAGTCGGCACGGAGGGGAAGCTGGGCGGCCAGGCCACCGTGCCCGGCGTGGCGGGGACCTGGAAGGACCTCACCGACAACGTCAACCTGATGGGCAGCAACCTCACTGGTCAGGTGCGCAACATCGCCCAGGTCACCTCTGCGGTCGCGAAGGGCGATCTGACCCAGAAGATCACCGTCGACGCCCGCGGCGAAATCCTCGAACTCAAGAACACCCTCAACATCATGGTCGACCAGCTGTCGGCCTTCGCCGACGAAGTCACCCGGGTCTCCCGCGAGGTCGGCACCGAAGGCCGTCTCGGCGGCCAGGCCCGCGTCCCCGGCGTCGCCGGGACCTGGAAAGACCTCACGGACAACGTCAATGTCATGGCCGACAACCTCACGGTGCAGGTGCGCAGCATCGCCACGATGGCGAGCGCGGTGGCCAACGGCGACCTGTCGAAGAAGATCTCCATCGACGCGCAGGGCGAGGTCGCCGCGCTCGCGGAGACGCTGAACGGGATGGTCGAAACGCTGCGCGCGTTCGCCGACGAGGTCACCCGGGTGTCCCGCGAGGTCGGCACCGAGGGCATCCTCGGCGGCCAGGCCCGCGTCCCCGGCGTCGCCGGGACCTGGAAGGACCTGACCGAGAACGTCAACTTCATGGCGCACAACCTGACCAGCCAGGTGCGCAACATCTCGCAGGTCACCACGGCGGTCGCGCGCGGCGACCTGTCCCGCAAGATCGACGTGGACGCCCGCGGCGAGGTCCTGGAGCTCAAGACCACCATGAACACGATGGTCGACCAGCTCTCCGCGTTCGCCGCGGAGGTCACCCGGGTGGCCCGCGAGGTGGGCACCGAGGGGAAGCTGGGCGGACAGGCCGAGGTCGAGGGCGTGTCCGGCACCTGGAAGCGGCTCACCGAGAGCGTGAACCAGCTGGCCGGCAACCTGACCACCCAGGTGCGGGCGATCGGCGTGGTCGCCACCGCGGTCACCGCGGGCGATCTGACCCGGCACATCACCGTGGACGCGTCCGGCGAGCTGGCCGAGCTCAAGGACAACATCAACCAGATGATCGCGAATCTCAAGGAGACCACCTCGGCCAACCGCGAACAGGACTGGCTCAAGACCAACCTGGCCCGGTTGTCCGGCCGGATGCAGGGGCACCGCGATCTGTCCTCGGTGGCCACGCTGATCCTGTCCGAGCTGGCCCCGCTGGTGAGCGCGCAGCAGGGCGCGTTCTTCATCGCGCACGAGGACGAGGGGGGCGAGGGCGGCCCGTCGCTGGACTGCATCGGCACCTACGGGCTCGCGCAGGCCCGGACCGGTCTGCGCTTCCGGCTCGGCGAATCGCTGATCGGGCAGGCCGCGGTGGACCGTCGCACGATCCTGGTCACCGAGGCCCCGCCGGACTACACGCTGGTCTCCTCCGGGATCGGCTCGGCGCCGCCGGTGCACGTGATCGTGCTGCCCGTGCTGTTCCAGGGCGAGGTGCTCGGCGTGCTGGAACTGGCTTCGGTGAACGGGTTCTCCCCCGTGCACCTGGATCTGCTGGAGCAGCTGCGGCACACGATCGGCGTGAACGTGAACACGATCCTGTCGAACTCGCGCACCGAGGCGCTGCTGACCGAATCGCAGCGCCTGGCCCAGGAGCTACGGGCGCGTTCGGAGCAGCTGCAGGCCCAGCAGGGCGAGCTGCGCCGGTCGAACACCGAGCTGGCGGAGAAGGCCGCGCTGCTGGCACAGCAGAACCGCGACATCGAGGTCAAGAACATCGAGATCGAGCAGGCGCGACAGGAGCTGGAGGAGCGCGCCGGGCAGCTCACCGTGGCCTCGCAGTACAAGACCGAGTTCATGGCGAACATGTCGCACGAGCTGCGCACGCCGCTCAACAGCGCGCTGATCCTGGCGAAGCTGCTGTCGGAGAACCCGGAGGGCAATCTCACCGAGAAGCAGATCCAGTTCGCCCGGACGATCTACGCCGCGGGCAGCGATCTGCAGCAGCTGATCAACGACATCCTGGACCTGGCGAAGGTCGAGGCGGGCCGGCTGGATCTGCAGATGTCCGATGTGACCCTGCAGGAGCTGGTCAACTACGTGGAATCGCTGTGCCGCCCGCTGACCGCGGACAAGGGCCTGGAGTTCGCGGTGCGGATCGACCCGCCGGTGCCCGGCAGCGTGCACACCGACGAGCACCGGCTGCAGCAGGTGCTGCGCAATCTGCTGTCCAACGCCGCGAAGTTCACCGACGAGGGCGGCGTGCGGCTGCACATCCGCACCGCCGAACCGGAGGAGGTCGAGCAGGAGACGCTGAAGGCGGCCGCGGGCATCATCGCGTTCGCCGTGGAGGACACCGGGATCGGCATTCCGGAGGAAAAACTGGCGATCATCTTCGACGCGTTCCGCCAGGCCGACGGCACGACCAGCCGCAAGTACGGCGGCACCGGCCTCGGCCTGTCGATCAGCCAGGAGCTGACCGAGCTGCTCGGCGGCGAGCTGCGGGTGCAGAGCACGCCCGGGCGTGGCAGCACGTTCACGCTGTTCCTGCCGGTCGGCGCGGCGAACCTGATCGCACCCACCGTGCCGGTGCGCCCCACCCCGAAGCTGCCGGTCCTGCCGAGCACGATCACCGTCTCCGAACCCGACAGCGCGCCCAAGCGTTTCGACGGCGAGAAGGTCCTGATCGTGGACGACGATCTGCGCAACGTCTTCGCCCTCGCCGCGGTACTGGAACAGGCCGGCCTGGAGGTCATCTACGCCGACACCGGGGTGGCCGGGATCCGTGCGCTGGAGCGGCACGAGGACACCGCGCTGGTGCTGATGGACGTGATGATGCCGGAGCTGGACGGCAACGCGACCATCGCCGCCATCCGCGCCGAAGCCGCGCACGAGGATCTGCCGGTGATCGCCGTGACCGCGAAGGCCACCGAGGAGGACCGGGAACGCACCCTCGCCTCGGGCGCGGACGACTACCTGACCAAACCGGTCGACACCGACCGGCTGCTGGACGTGATCGCGGCCCGCCTGGAGGCGGACGCCGCATCGAGCGCCCGGCCCGGCGACCCGGGCCGGAATGGAGCGGGTGACGGGAATCGAACCCGCGTAGCTAGTTTGGAAGACTAGGGCTCTACCATTGAGCTACACCCGCAGCGCCCTCGGTGACCCGGGAGCGGACCCAGCTTAGCGTGCGCGCTAGGCTGACCGGCACACCCCCCGGGGAACGCCGCGGGGACCGGGATGTGGCGCAGCTTGGTAGCGCATCCGCTTTGGGAGCGGAGGGTCGCAGGTTCAAATCCTGTCATCCCGACTTTGGTAGAGGTTTTGACCAGCGAAAACGGCGGGCTGCTCAGAAGGGAGCATGCCCGCCGTCTCAGTTTCCGTCTCAGTACAAGCCGTTATACATGCCTCTGGCTCTTCAGCCGTTTCGCTCAGACGACAACTCGAAGGCCGGGCGGCTCCTCCCCGTCCTGACTGTTTGAGTCCTTCGCGGTATCGAGCATGCGCTGTAGCTGCGCAAGGATCGCGGCAGCGTCTGGCTGGGGCGGGTCAGGCTGCTTCTCGTCGGCGTCGCTCCAAAGGAAGTCCCCCACCTGGCCGGCGACGCTGGTGACGACCTCGGACGGCACGTGAACGTACCGCTTCGCGACCCCGGCATCGCCCCAGCCCATGACCTCCATGATCGCGGGCAGGGGCACTTTCAACACCAGGAGCATCGTCGCCGCCGTGTGCCGCGCATCGTGGAGCCGGGCATCGCGCACCTTCGCCTCGGCCAGCAGAGCCTTCCACTCGTCATGATCGATACGCGGGTCGATCGGATACCCGGTCGGCTGCGCGAACACCCAGTCGCCCTCGTGCCACAAGGTCCCTGCGAACTCTCGTTCCGCATCCTGGGCGGCCTTCTGCCGCTTCAGCATCGCCAGCAGCGGGCCAGGAATCCCGACCGTGCGACGCCCAGCCTTGGATTTCACGTCGACCTCGCGCAGCCCTCCGCCGTGCCGGCGCGGGCAGGACGCGGCGTGCCCGGCACAGTCGGGTGGGCAGACCGGCGGGCACGCACGCTTGTGCCGCCGGCACCCCGACGGGCAAGGCTTGCGCTTGTGGAGCCGCTCACCGCACGCGTGCGGGTCCTCGCACCCATGCTTCCACGCGTATCGCTGCAGCTGGCGAGGTGTGCGCAGCAGACCGGCGTCGCGGTCTACGCGTGACCATTTCAGGCCGAGAGCTTCGCCGCGCCGCAGACCCAGGGCCAGCGCAACAACGAACCGCGCACCGTTCCGCCGCTTCTCCGCCGCCGCAATGATCCGTTTCCCCTCGTCAGGCGTGAAGGGAATGATCTCGTCCTCGTCGACCCGCGGCGGCTTCGCCAGGCTCGCCGGGTTCTTGGTCATGTGCCCACGGTCGCCTGCGATCTTGAACGCTGTCTTCGCGGTCCGGTGGACCTGATGGGCCGTTCCCGGCTTGAGACCCGCAGCGGTCATCTTCGAGTAGAGCTTTTCCAGATGCTCCGGCTCCAGCCTACGGAGCCGGTGCGCACCAAGTCCGGGAATGAGGTGCCTGTAAACGGCAGTGCGATAACCAGCAGCCGTGTTCTCACGAACAGACGGGGCCGCGATCGTCTCAACCCAATGCGTCAGCCAGGTCTCAACCGTCCAGGCTCGCGAACCGGCTTTAAGCGCGGTTCCGGCATCTCGCTGCCGCTCCAGCTCACGCACAGCGGCGATTACATCGCCCTCGTCTTCACGCTCGACGTGCCTGCGATCCGGCTCCCCATTGTCCTTGAAGCCCATCGAGACGCGTCCGTGCCATTTTCCGTCCGCGCCCAGGTAAATACTGCTAGCACCATTGGGCGCCCGCGTCCCTTCGGGTCGCTTCTTCGCGGGCATCGTCAGAACTTCCCCGCTTGTGCGACGAGCCGCTCGATATAGGCCGTCAGCTCATCGGCCGGAACGCGCCGATAGCGGCCGACCAGGACGCTGGGTACTACCTCGTCCCTGATGAGCGCGAACATCGTGGTTCGGCTGACCGCGAGCCAGTCAGCCGCCTGCTCGACCGTCAACATCTCGCGGAGGACAGGCGCCCCTTCCCCCGCAGCCTGAGTAAATCGGTGTTCTGTGTTCGACATGAGAAACATTGTATGCCGAATGCAGGTCATTAAGCGGGCGAACTATCAGTTAATTTCTCTTCTTTAATTGCATGTTTTGCTCCAGTCGCACATGTCGCACGTGAATTGAGATTCGAGTCTGCAGCAAAGCTGCGACCGGACAGGAAGAGACGGGCCCTACATGATTGCGCCTGCCGCGAAGCGCAATCATGTAGCCCTTACCTTGCAAAAGTAGTGGCCGACGCCATCTGGGACGTCCGACGCTGATCATGCTGGCCTTGCGCCTGCCTGGAGTGGCTTGTGTGGATGCTCTAGACCACGGTTCGCACCCACCGTGGCCCCCAGTGATCAACTACTCGCCTGCTACTGGCGACGCTCACCGAAAGCCGGCCAGCCCGTGACGGGGGCCGGGGGCCGGCCTTCGGTCGAGCGGAGACAGTCAGCGCTGCGGCTCTCCGGTCGTGAGCGTTCCGGTGATGCGCACGGGGCCGACGTCGATGGTAAGGCGCATCAAACCGATGCTTGATATCAGGATTGCTAGCAGGATGCTGATGAGGGCCGATACGCGCGCGGTATAGCCCCAACTACTCAGGATCCGACTAGCGAAGACCAGCGCGCCGTGCCGCTCGTCGTGCCGCTCGTCGGTGGGCGGCCGAGAACCAGCTTCACAGTTGTCCACAGTTTTTTCACCTGAATGGCGGCTTCCTGTGGATAAATCGCCGTGTTTGGGCCGCCTGGCGTGCGGCGAGCGCGATCGAGCGTCCTGCTCTGGAACGCTGGGCTGATCCGGCCTTATGGTCATGGTGTCGTCCTTCCTCTTTTAGGAAGCTCGGTCGAGAGCGACAGGCGTTGAAGTCCTCGGTCGAGCGTGCTGGCTGCGCAAGCGGACAGGGAGAGCGGCGACCCTGACGGCCGGATTCGTGCCGGTCATCAAGGGAACGAGGCTGGAAGCGTTGGAGCGCTCCGAGCTTCGCGGGCGGCCCCTCCTTTGCCTTGAGGGGCCGCCCGACTCGTCACTCTTGGTGCTGCTGCGACTCCCGAAGCCTATGGGGAAATGGATCTTCTCCATAAGGTGAACCGCTGTTCCAGCGGCGGCCGGTCGACGTTCGACAGCCGAACGGTCCGGAGACTTCGGCCCGTGCGATCACATGGCACCAGTCGCCACCCTCACGCAAGCGTCGAGACCGGAATGCGCCGGTGCTGGCGAGCTAGTTCTGCTTCGGTGCGGGCTTGCTGTGTGCGTGGCAGACTCGCGGCATGGGTGAGGGACAGGTTGTCGTTGGATTCGAGCCGCCGGTCTCGGTTTGTCGGCTGCCGGAGGTGCCGGACATGGTTCGGATGCCGTATGAGCTTGCGGGGGACGATGTCGCTGCTGTGCTGACGTTTGTGGCGGCGGAGATGGAACCGGTGCTCGATCCGGATATCGAGGAGCCGGACTGGGAGTTCAGTGGCACCTGGCGGTTGGAAGCACTGCTGTCGCGGGTCGGGTGGCCGGCGTTCGAGCGGATGCTGGTGGACTTGGCCGCGCAGGACGAGCTGCGTTCCCGCGGTTCCGGGCATGTGGTGTTCGTTCCACGGTTGCCGCTGCCCGCTGGCCCGGTGACCTCTCCCGCGTCGTGGAGGTCTCGACCTGATCCGGTGACGGTAGCGACGATTGACCGATTCCTGGATCACTACGAGAGCGGGCGAGCCGGCCTGCGTCCTCGGTACGCCGCCCAGGCCTCGGGTGACGTCGCGGATGCGTGAGCTGCTGCTCGCCTCGGTCAACGCTTTCAACTTGTACGACGGTGATGAAACAGAGCGGTTTGCCCGGATAGAGGCCCTCATCGCTGGATTGGACGCGGACATCGTCGCTGTTCAGGAGATCATCGCCCGGCCGCAGGAACCCGGCACGACCGATCCGGGCAAGCGCGATCTGGCGGCCACGAGAGTCCGGCGATTGGCCACGGCTATTGACCGGTACTGCGAGGTGGACGGCGACGTCGTATTCGCTGTGGGGGGCGGCGTGCACCACGCGGCTCTGTTCTGGCGGGCCGGCATGGCGCCGATCGCCGGGTCGGTACGACGGTTCGAGCGTGATCCGGCAGGGATGTGGCACAGCTTTGTCACCTGCGTATTCGCCCCGCATGGCCGGCGGATGCGCGTTGGCTGTGGGCAGTTGTCCCCGTTCGATCCCGGCCTGGGTTGGGGCTGGCGAGACGCTGGTCAGGTCCTGCGCGCAATGAACGGAGACGACACTCCCGGACTTGCTGTCGCGGACTGGAACGGTTTCGGCACCGACGTCGACTACGACCCCGACCCGTACCCGGCCGCGGAGTGGCACCCCGTCTTCGCATATCAATACGGGCCGGACGGCACACTTGACCGCAGCACCGCCTACCGGCTCGAACGCCTCGGCCGGCTCCGGGACGCCGCCCGGATCACCAACTCCGCGTGGGCACCGACCACCGGCTTCCATCCGGCTGACCCGCACCCGCCCCGCAGGATCGACCGGTGGTACGCAACCCATCGGATGCCGGACCCCGCCATCCGATCAGTCCGGGTCCTCGACCACGAACTCGTCGGCGACGCCACCGACCACGCCCCTGTCCTGCTGACCCTCGACCCAGCCCAGCTCCCAGAATGACCACCATGGACCCCGAGGACTTCGTACGAGTGCACGGCCGGATCACCATCGGCGGCCACACCGTGGCCTGCCCGACATGCGGCCAGACCGAACCGCTGGTCGTGACCGCCGACGGGAGCCTGCACTGCCAGTACACGCACAGCTTCACCGACCCCGAGTTCGGGCCCAGCCGCGCACGAGCCTTGCTCGCCCAACACGCTGGCGGCACCTACACCCGCGGCGGACGCCGAGTCGGCTGGGACGAGTCAGCGCCCGTCGACGCCGGCACCGACTGGGCTTTCCGGGCGGAACTCGACGAGCACCTCGGCTGGCCCGGCGGGGACGTCCCTGTCGAGCTGCCTGCGACCATCACTGAGGACTGGGTGCGGTTGACCTTTTCCGCCGACACGAGCGAGGCCAGGCAGTGGTGCCGTTGGCTGGAGTGGCGAGGGCTGGTCGAGACCGGCGAACCTGGCACGGCCGTGCACACCCTGCTCCCGAGATCGGCCGCGGACAGTCTGTGGGGCCTGGCGGTCGAGCGCTGGGGTATGCGGGTGGCGGCGGTGCCATGGCAGGCCATGGCCACCACGCCGACGGCTGATACGGTGCCGCCGCTGGCCGTGCGGCGGCGCATCCTCGAACGCCTTGACGCCCGGTGGAATTCGGCGAGGTAACCGGGTCTTACCGAGGGCGATAGCGGGCCGGGCGCGGCTCCAGCCCCATCTCCTGCAGTAGTTGCAACAGCAGCTTGTGACCCGATGTGCGAGCCGCGGTGCCGGCGGATGCGTAAATCAGGTCGGCAAGCACCAACCCAGCGGTCTGGCCCAGCAGATCGAGCCAGCGGGCCATGTCCGGACCGTGGATACCGTGAAAGGTGATCAACAGGTCACCGTCCATGTCCCGCATCGTCAACTCCGGCCCAGTCGCGTCCACCTCCCAGAACGGCACACGCCCTGCTCGGGCGTGCACTTCGTCCGCATGCTCCCGAATCCGGCGGGCCACCGCGGCCTCGTCAAGGCTGCGTTCGTGTCGGGTAACCATCCGGGCACTCCTTAGGTGGTGACGTCGGGTCGGATACATCCCCCCGCTCACCCGACCGCCCAACAGTAGAACTCGTGTTCGAATCATTGCAACCGGGGCGACTTCGCCGGCGCGCGCTGAACTCGGGCCCCGAGGCACGAAGGCCTTACGGCGCACGCGATCGGGCTGGCGTGCTGCTCCGATCAGGTTGTCGTGTCGCGGACCGCCCCGGTCCTGTCGGTGTCTGCTTGCACACTGGGTGTAGTTACCTGGTGGACGATGTGGGATTGAGGGGAAGATGGCCCAGGATCGGGTGTGGCTGGATGTGCCGTTCGGGGAGAAGGACGAGGCGAAAGCGGCCGGCGCGCGCTGGGACCCGGGGGCGAAACGCTGGTACGCGCCGCGGCCGGGGATCGCCGGGCTGGCGCGGTGGTCGGCCCGTGAGGATGTTCCGGAGTTGCTGCCCGGGGAAGACCGTCATTTCGGGTCGGGCCTGTTTGTCGATCTGGTGCCGAGTTCGTGCTGGTTCACCAACGTGCGGTACTGCGTCTCGGTGCAGGACTGGGAGCGGTTGCGGCGCATGCTGCTTCGTCGTGCCCGGTACCAGTGCGAGGCGTGCGAGCGGGGCGAGGACCGGGACGCGAAGCGGTGGCTGGAGGCGCACGAGCGGTGGTCGTTCGACGCGTCCACTCTGACGCAGAAGCTTGTCCGGCTGATCTGCCTGTGCACCGACTGCCACCAGACCACCCATTACGGTCTGGCGCAGGTCCGCGGCCGGGACGCGGCCGCGTTCGCGCACCTGCGCGCGGTGACCGGCATGAGCGAGCAGGCCGCGCAGGACCATGTCCGGGACGCGTTCGAGGTGTGGCAGCGCCGTTCACAGGCCTCGTGGTCGCTGGATCTGACCATGTTGACCGATGCGGGTATCACGTTGGCCAAGCCGCCGCATGCGCACGAGCGTGGCGAGATCGCCGAACACGAACTCCGCGTCGCGCACCAGCGTGAGATCGAGGACAGGCAACCGGTCGCGGTGGCACCACGTCGGTCACGGTGGTGGCCGCGGGGTTGACGATCCCCGGGCCAGGATCTCACCAGCCCGTGAAATGTAGGAGGCGGCCCTGCCATTCCGGCAGGGCCGCCTCGCGTGTGGGGAAGGGTGGTCAGGTGGTGGTGGCAGGTGCGAGAACGATGGCCGTGGCGTCGTCGCGGTAGCCCTCGTCGTGGTGAGGGACGGCGGCCACGACGGCGTCGGCCAGCGCTTGCGGGTCGTGCTGGTGCTGCGCGGTAAGGATCTGCAGCTCCGGCAGTGGGATGTCGTCCAGGCCGTCGGACACCAGCAGCACCAGTTCGCCGGCCGGGGCTTCCGACAGCGCCACCGTGGTCGGCGTCGCCGAGTCCAGGCTGAGCCGCACCCAGTTGTCGTGCTGCACCGCCAATTCCTCAGCTTCCGGGTTTTGCCGGAGGAAGGCGCCCATCGTGTGCGGATCGGTCCGCCGGCGGAGCGCCGTGCCATCCCAGCCGTAGGCGTGCGAGTCGCCGACCCAGGCCAGGCTGGTCGGCTCTCCCGGTTCCGCCAGGGCCAGCACCAGCACACCGTCCGGCTGGTAGTCGTCAATGCCTGGGTCGTCGATGTACGCGGCGGCAGCGAGCACACCCGCCAGCGCACCCTTGGCCGCACCGATCCGTACGGCGATACGCGCCAGCTCCCGCATCGTCTCGGCACCGGCCGCGTCGTTACCGATACCGTCGACCACGGCAGCGGTGACTATCCCAGCCGACGAGCGGAACGTCGCCGCCGCGTCCATGTTGTGCGCGCGGCTGCCACGCCGTGTCGCCACCGCCGTCCGAACCGTTGCTGCGACGTCGGCGTCGGTGCGGGGCCACTGCTTCTCAGTCATGTTCTTGGAGCTCCGTTCCTGCTCCGTGTCGAGCAGCGCGGGCAGGCACCCGCAGGCCTCGTCGTCCTCGTGGTGGTAGCCGATGCAGCGGTCATCGGGGCAGCCGCAGGCGTCGCCACCCCACTCTCCGTTGGCGTAGTAGTTGCGGCGTGCCCATTCGGCCGGGCTGATCCCGGCGTCTCCCAGGAGTTCGCGTGCGTGGTCGTTGAGTCGCATCTCAGGTGTCCTTTGTGATCAGTCGGCGACGCGGGAGGCGAGGAAGGCGGCGGGGTCGTTCGCGCGGGCGACGAATGCCCGGTCACTGGGGCTGAGGCCGGCCAGGATTTGCCGGGGTGTTTCGCCGGTGTCCTGGCAGCGCTGCAGGGTTTTGTACTTGAGGGCGCCGTAGGCGTCGGAGCTGGCGATCTCGTGCAGGTCTTTCGGGAACGCCGCGCCGAGCGCGTCGGCGAACTGCTGTTCCAGCGTGCCCGTCGGCTCGGCGGCGTCCTCGGTCGGCTCGGCTGGGGTCTGGGTGGCGTGTGCGGTGGTTTTCAGGGCTGCCACGAGGAACGCGGCGACGTGCTCGGCAAGGTCGTTGCCCTCGGCGTCGTGCGCGTTCTCGATGTGGAGGGTGAGCTGGCTGCCGCCGTCGGCGTAGCTCTCGCCGGCGTGCACGTACCAGCCAGCGGGGACGACGGTGTCCGGGTCGTCGGGGTGGCGGGTGGCGTGCGCGAGGTACTCGGCTCGGCAGGTGCGGGCGAGGTCGCGCAGCACCTCGGCGGACAGCGTGTGAGCGGGGTCGATGGTCATCGGGACTCCTGTTCCGTGGTGGGCGGTGTTCACCGCGTGCGGTGAGCGAGGGTGTCGAGCTGGTGGAAGGTGCGGCTGGCCTGGTCGACGAGGTGGTCGCTGGCGTTCAGGGCCTCCTCGCGGAGGCGGGACAGGGTGTCGGTGTCGGGCGGGTTGCGCATGGCGTAGACGGCGCGTTCGGCCTGTTTGGCGGGTGCCAGCAGGTCCGGGGCGAGGACGCCGACGCGGACGAGCGGGGCGGTGATCGCGGCTCGGCTTTCGTGGGCGGCGGCGCGGGCGTCGGGGTCGTCGGGCTGCTGGCCGAGCGTCCACATGGTTCGCCGGTGCACGGCCAGTGCCGAGACGAGTTCGCTGACCGCGGTCAGCAGTTCGGCGCGCCTGTCCTCCTGGAGGGCTTCGCGGCGTTGTGCCCGGTTGACCCGGGTTTGCAGCAGGTTCGTCGTCGCCGCGCCGGCGAGGGTGCCGCCGACGGCGATCAGGCTCGTGACCCAACTGGTCATCGCTGCGCGTCCTCGTCCGTGTTGGTGGTGGTGATGTAGTCGGCGCCGAACTCGCCGTCGGTCCAGACGTGGAGGGCGTGCAACGCCAGTTCCAGGCCATCGACGTAACCCTTGAAATACGAAGTGTCGTATTTCAAATGCCGCTGGCGGAGTTCGACCATGTGCGCGGTCGCGCGGGCGAGGTCTTTCCGCAGTTGCTGGTCTTTGGTGTTCTTCTGTGCGCTCATCGGGACTCCCGGTGTTGTGTCGGTTTCCGCGGTGGTCGGGTGGTCTTTGTCTTTCTTCGCTGCCCGACAGGGCGGGCGACGGCTTCACCCGTCGCCCTTATCGGCGCCCCGCGCGGCCCCGGAGGCTCGCGATCAAGGGATCAGGCCGGAAAAGTTGGGAAGCCACGCGCTTTTTGTGGGTTCCCAAGTTTTCCGGACCCCTTGATCGTGAGGTGGGGCCGTGCTAAGCCGGGCTGCGAAGCAGAAAAACGCTGTCCGCGCTTGCGCGGACCTTGTTCCGCCCGCAGAGGGCGGTATCGGTGGACGCGACCGGTGAAGGGTTCTCAGGCGGTGGTGCTTCCGCCTGCCCAGCCCGCGTCGGTTCGCCGGCGCTCACGAGTGGTTTCCGTTCGGCTGGCAGGAAAACAGCTGCTGCTGGCCCTCGACGGCACCCCAGGAGGCAAGCTTGGTCTCCGCTTCGGCGGTGCCCGCCGGGCGCTTTCCCCGACTGTTCGCCGCTGCGTGCTGGACTTTGGCGTGCCGCCACTGCTCGCCGGTCATGCCGTGCCGTGCTGCCAGCTGGTCCTCGCTCTGCTTCGCCTTTTTCGCTGCCATTGGTGGACTCCCTTTCGTGTAGCCGCGTTCTGCTGTGTCGGGTGGTGTTCTTCGCTGCCCGACAGGGCGGGCGACGGCTTCACCCGTCGCCCTTATCGGCGCCCCGCGCGGCCCCGGAGGCTCGCGATCAAGGGATCAGGCCGGAAAAGTTGGGAAGCCACGCGCTTTTTGTGGGTTCCCAAGTTTTCCGGACCCCTTGATCGTGAGGTGGGGCCGTGCTAAGCCGGGCTGCGAAGCAGAAAAGCGCTGTCCGCGCTTGCGCGGACCTTGTTCCGCCCGCAGAGGGCGGTATCGGTACAGGCGAACGGTGTGTGCAGGCGACCTGCCCCGTTCGGGTTGGTGTTTTTTGTCGGTGCCGGGTGTCACCATCGGGGGTATGGAATTGACCGGAGCCGATGTCGACAACATCCCGAGGCGGAACGTGCGGGTGCCGGTGCGGGAATTCGCGCGTGTGTGGTACGTGGCCGAGCAGGGGTTGGACGCCGATCCGCGGAGCTGGGCGTTGTTCGGTGTCGCGCAGACCTGCCGGTGGCTGGCCTGCGCGACCGTGCGCCCTACCGGCCAGCGACCGTATCTGGCGGGTGCGCCGGTGACCGGCAGGTTCGGGCTGGCGCATGAGGAAACGATCGAGGCTGAAGCGATCGCGGCCGATGTGCTGCTGTTCCGGCGGCCGGTCCCGCTGTGGCTGCAGGATCGTCCGGGCTGGGCGTTATCGGTGCACCGGACGTTCTCCTGGGCCTGGCACAAGTCCGGGATCCTGCCGGTCGAGATCCCGGCCGGCACCCCGGGCGGCTGAGGAGGGTCACCACGCTGCCACCGCGTCGTCGTCGTTCACCGCGGCGGCGGTTTCGTCGGCGCGGTGGCGGCGGTGCAGTTCGGCGGCGTGGGCTTCTTCGGCGGCGTGCTGGTCCTCGACCGCTTGGCGGGCCTCGATTTCGCGTAGTGCGCGCTGTGCCCGCTCGATCGTGGCGGCGGTTTCGGCGGCGGAGGGCACCCGGACCTCTTCGGAGTCGGGTACCGGGGTTTCCCCGGCCGCGGTGTCGCGCAGGTCCACGACCTCGGTTTCCACCGGGTCCTGCAGGTCCTCGTGGGTGACCTCGGCGGCGTCGGGGTCGATGGTCGGCCACGGGCTGATCTCGGCGCCGGGGTCGGTGTCGATGTCGGCCTCGGGCCAGGGGACCGCGGTCAGGGTCGCGGTCCGCGCGGTGGTGTCGCGTTCGGCGGCCAGGTCGGCGAGGTCGTGTTCGGCCGCGACCGTACGGTGCGCGTCCTCGATGGCAGCGTCCTCGTGGTGGGCGGCGAGCCAGTCGGCGACGGTGACCGCCGGGGCGGGTTCGGCGGTGACGCTGCGGGAGGACAGTTCGACGCGGGCGCGGTCGGCGGCGGCGCGGGTGTCGGCGGTGTGGGCGTACCAGAGGCCGCGGACGTCGTCGGCGTTCTCCAGTTCCGTGACCCGCCGAGACAGGACCTCGATCAGGGCGTGGCAGTCCCGCATCTGCTCTTGCAACCGCAGGGTTTCCGGGACGTCACCGGCCGCGCCGGCTGCTCCGGCCGCGGCGGCGAGGCGGGCGGCTTCCTGGCGTTTCGCGGTGATGGTCTGGTAGATCCCGGCGAGTTCGTTGTTCACGAACTCCGGTGCCCAGTTCTTCTCGCGTTCCCAGGCACGCACCCGCACCAGTAGCTGCCCGTCGCTCATTTCCAGCTCGTCCCGCCCGGATTCCGGGCGGCCCAGCGCCCGCCACGCCGCACGCCACGCGGCGTAGGTTTCGACCTGCCCGGCTTTCGGGGCGGGTCCCAGCGCGGTGTCCGCGTCGTCGTGGCCGGTCAGTTCCCGGTAGGCGGCCACCGCAGCGACCCGCTCCATCCACAGTGCACGCTGGTCGCTGTCCTCCGGTACGGGGCCGAAAGCTTCCAGCGCCCAGGGCTGAGGCTCGGCGGCCTGTTGCCGGGCCAGATCGCGGCGGCGGTCGTCGGCGGTCACGGCGAGGTGGGTGAGATAGGCAGCCCACTGCGGGTCCTCAACGTGGGGCAGCCAGTCGGTGTAGGAGTCGCCGACCGGGTCCAGCGCGCCCTGGTCGGTGATGCGGTGGTGGATCACGTTCGTCAGCTGGCGTGCACCGGTCAGGCTGCGCGTGGTGACCGCGTCTTCCAGGACCTGGCGGGCCTTCCTCCCCGCCAGCTCCACCCGACGCAGCAGCCTGGTCAGGGTCGGTGCGCCGTCTTCGGACGCGATCCGCGCGCGCTGCTCGGTGCTCAGTTTCCCGGACTGCACCAGTTCATCCAGCCATCGCGCGGTCCGCCCGGCGGTGGCAAGCTCGGTCGCATCCGCCAGGAGTTCGGCCGGGGTACGGATGGCGCCGGTGTCGGCGGCGGACTCGGTGGCCTCCTGCAGCGCCGAGCGCTGCGGGCCGGCGCCGTCGAACGCGGCGGCCAGCACCGAGGACGGGTTCCGTTTCACCGCGTCCAGCGCGGCACCCTCCGGTGCGCCCGCGGGGACGGTGAGGGTGGCGACGTGGGCGGTGTTGGTGTCCCGGCCGCGGGTGAGCCCGACGTAGAGGGCTTCCTGCCCGGTGGTGTCGGTCGCGACGGCGTGGCTGGTGTCCACGGTCATGCCTTGCGCGGAGTGGACGGTGCAGGCGTAGCCGAGCGCGACGTGCTCACGCACATACGACCCGGGCAGCACGATCCGCTTCCCCAGGACCTCCCCGATCCCGTCCTCGCGGCCCAGCACACGGGCCACGACCAGGCCGCCGTCCTCGCGGGTCTCGATCACCCGGTACTGCTTGCGGTTCACCGGCGCTTCGGGGTTGTTCTCGAACCCGGCCAGGTGCCACGCGTTCTTGCGGGCCTGGATCAGGTCCCCGACCCCGGCGTAGGTGCCCTGCATCCCCAGCGGCACCCCGTCCTCGGCGACCCTGCCGAGCCGGACCAGTTCGCGGCGCAGTTCCGCGCACAGGTGCGCGGCCTGCTCGTTGGTGTCCACGATCAGCAGCGACCGCTTCCCCACCAGCGTGTCCCCCAGCCACGCCTTCGCCGCGCTGGCCTCGGCCTGCTCGCGGGTGCCGGCGTCGATCAGGCGGCCCTTCTTGTGATAGGTGGCCAGCACGCTCGCGTCGCCGTCGCGCAGCCGCAGCGACGCGGTCCGTTCCCACCGGGCATGGAACCGGCGAACTTCGGTCAGCTCATACGAGGCACCGGCCTCGGCGATCAGTTCCATACCGCCACCGGCGCCGACCGCGGCGAGCTGCCGGTGGTCCCCGGTCAGCAGCAGCTTCGCGCCCGCTTCCCGCGCGTAATAATGGATCCGGGCCAGATCGGCGGTGTCGGCCATGGCCGACTCGTCCACCACCACCAGGTCCCCCGGGCCGAGTTTCCACGCGAGGTGCTCCGGGTGGGTCGAGCCTTCGGCGAGTTTCGCTTGCGCACCCAGCCAGCGGGTGATGTTGCGCGCCGTCAACCCTTCCCCGGCGAGCACGTCGGTGGCGACCTGACTCGACGCCAGCCCGACGACGTTGCGGGCCTGGCCCTCCCACAACCCGGGGTCGGCCCACGCCTTCGCCAGCGCACCGACCACAAAGGACTTCCCCGTCCCCGCCGGACCCACCAGCGACTCCAACGCCGCCCCGGAACACAGCACACCACGCACCGCCGCGGCCTGATCAGCACCGAGGACCACACCCATGTCGGCGAGCGCGGCGACGAACGTCTCCACGGCCGGCGCGTCGAGCGCGGGTGCGCCACCGCGGGCAGCGGCCATGGCCAGCGCCCGTTCGGTGCGCACATGCTCCGGCGTCGCGTACAGCGCGCGCCCCGGCGCCTCGTACGCCGACTGCCCGTTGGCCAGTTTCAACTCATCGGGCAGCACCGCCGTACCCGGCCGGGCCGCGTGCAGCGGCGTCGCCAGCTTCACGCCTTCGGCGGTGAGCGTGTCCAGCAGCCGCGCCACCTCCGCACCGGACAGGTCGCCGAGCTGATCCGGCAACGCGTCGCTGATCGCGCGGGTCAGATCCGGCGCCGTCCACCCGGCTTTCGTCGACTGCACGTCCGCCAACGCGGTCTTCAAGACCTCCTCCGGCGACCAGGTCACCGCGTCCCGCGTCGTGCGCGACAGCGACAGCACCCCGCGGGCCACCCCGGCCAGCCCGTCGGCGACCTCGGCGCGCAGCTCCCGGTCCCACCGTTGCAGCCGGGCCTCGGTGCTCTCCCCGTCGTGCGACTTCGCCTTGCGGGTCGCGAACGTGGCCTGCCGCTGCAACCGATCCAGCTCCAAGCTGTTCGGCGCGCGCCCGAACCGCGCCTCGAACGCCTCCACCAGGGTCGCGGTCTTCGTCGTGATCGCCCGCCGCCGCGAGGAGAACAAGTCCATCACCCGCTGGTCGATCCCCACCACCTCACGCGACTTGCCATCCGGGCGCGACGCGAACCGCACCCCGAGGGCTTTCGCCAGGTGTTCCTCGGTGGTGCGCTCCCCCACCGCGCCCGCTGCGCCGCGATGCGCGTACAGGGCACGCCCGTCGATGGTGCGCCACTTCCCGTCGCTGCCCTGCACACGGTTGAGGATCGCGTTGTGGATGTGCAACTGCGGATCGTGGTTGCGGGAATCGTGCTGGAAGAACGACGCCACCACCAGGTCGTGCGCGTCGATGAACCGGCCCGCCGCGCCGCCGTGATGCCCCACCCGGGAATAGCCGGCGTGCTCGGACAGGTAGTCCAGCGCGGCACGGTTCCCGGCCCAGATCGCGTCCTCGACCGCGTCCCGATGCTCGCGCCACGCCGCCGCGGCCGCGACCGCCTCATCGCGGCGGCGCGCGAGTTCCGCCAGCGCCTCCGCGTCCATGCCGGACCCGGCCCCCGCGGCGAGCGCGTCCGACAGCTCACCCGCCGTCCGTTCAGCCTTCACCTGCTGCGCCTCGAACGCCGTATGCAGAACAGTGACCGACTTCTGAACACTGAACGTCGCGTCCAAAAAGGCCACGTTCTTCCGCGCGCGCTTGCCCGCATCGAGCCGAAGTTCCGTCCGGCGTTCAGCGGTCGCCCCCGGCTCGGCGTCCAACGCCGCGGCGTACAACTCGTCCTCCGTCGGATACTTCCGGCCGGTGTGGCCGAGAGTGGACGCCTCGCCCCACCGCGTCGGATCCTTGAACGCCTCATCCCGCGGGTCCACAAACGACTCGAACACCGCACGCATGTCCTGCTCGTCCACCAGCCCGACAAGACCGAGATTCTCCGCCCCGCCGCCATACCAGCGGCCCGGCGGCTCCCCCGCCGCCACCGCGTCGGTGTAGTAGTTCTCCCGCCCCTTCGCGACCTCATCGGTCAGGTACTTGACCGAGTAACCATTCGCGATCGTCAGCATCCCAACCCCCCGCACACGAGCAACTCCCGGCTTTCAAGATCAACAACGGCGGTCGGGTTTCCGCGCGCCCGCCAGGGCGCAGCGGCCCATCGGATCGTGATGCATAGGTGTGGTCTGTCGGTTGGTCTTGGTGATGTGTTCTGTGGTGAGTGCCGTGGGGTTGTCCTGGTCTGCTGTGGTGGCGTTCTGGTGATGATGAGTGGGCTGGATGTGCTGAGGAAGGTGGTGATGATGTCGGTGGTCATGAGGTGGCTTCGTGGGTGCGGTGTTCGGTGATGAGCTGGAGAGGTGCGGGCTGCTGCCGGAGTTCCTGCAACGCGGTTCCGGCTGTGCCCCGGGAGACCTCGGAAATCTTCATCAGCTCGTCAACGGTGGGCAGCCGACCGGTGTGGAATTCGTGCAGGCGCGCGTCCGCACGAGCCCGGTCCTTCTTCGGCGAGGCAGGCACGGCCGCTGAACGCTCCGGCTTCTCCTTCGCCTCGGCAGGCGCCTCGCCCGCGCCGGGCTGTACAGATTCCGGCTCCGGAGTTGTACGTTCACTCGCTGCCGCCGCGCTGGACGCGTCCAACGCGGGCGGCTGGACAGGATCGGGCTGTACGACCGGCGCGGCGTCCGGGACGGGCTGGACGGCCTCGGGCTGAACGGCCGGATCGGACACGGCAGCGGAGTTCCGGATCCTCGCGCGCGCCGCCGACGGCCGCGCGGTGATCAACTGGTGGACACTGACGCCGCCGATGGACACGACAGCCATCACCACACCGGTGTCCCAGTGGTTCCCGGTCGAATAGCCGTGCAGGAAGTTCAGCCCGGCCGCGACCGCGGCGAACACCCACACCCCGACCTTCAGCGCGCCCGTCGGCTCGCCGCGCCCAGCGCCGAGGGTGACCGCGAACGCGAACGCCCACATCGCCGCTTCGCTGAACAGCGGCAGCAGCATCCCGACCGGGCCGAACACCTGCCGCCCGTAGGCGGCCATCGCTGACCACGCCAGGATCGCCGGTACCAGGATCACCGGCACGAACAGCAGATCCAGCGCGTGCTCGCGCGCCCTGGCCACCGCCGCCTTCGCCAGCCGCGCCCGGGACTTCTTCCGCTCATCCCGGCGCTTGTCGCGTTTCTGCTGCTTCTCCCGCGCAGCGGCCTGCTCCTGATCGAACGCCAGCCGCCGATCCTCACGCTCCTCCGCGCGCCGCGCCGCGTCGTCGGCGCGGCGCTGCTCGGCCTGCGCGGCCCGATCGGCGCGGGCCTCCTCGCGCCGAGTCGACACCCCGTCGATGCTCATTGCTGTCCCCACCCTTCGGTGTCGTCGTCGGCCTGCTCGCCGGCCAGTTCGTCGGTGTTCCAGAGGGCCAGCCGTTCGGCCCGCGCAGCGTCGTCCTCACCAGCCGTGCCGGTGCCGGTGTGCTGGAGGGCCTCATCGAGGGCGTCCATCGCCTGCTCGCATTCGGTCGCCTGCTCGTGCACGGCCGGATCCTCACGGCGCTCCAGCGCGGCATCGAGCACGTGTTCGGCCTCGATGAGCGCGTCGCGGTGTGCCCAGCGACGCTGCTGCGCGTGCTCCTCGGCGGCATCGACCGCGGCCAGCCGTGCCGCGGTGGCCGGGTCCATGCCGTGCCCGGTCAGCCACCGGTGCCGACGCACCGCTTCCACCCCGGCCTCGTCACCCTCTGCGGGTGCAGTGCCGTCGGCCTCGGCCGCGAGCGCGGCGGCAGCGCGGGCGCGGGCATGGGCGAACCCGGGCAAACCCTCGCTGTGGTCGAGCAATCCCTCGTACCTCTCGGCATCGGCGCCCGCGACGGCGGCGGACACAGCGTCGGCCTGGCTGAGGGTTTCGTTCGCGCCGGCGCGGGAGCCAGCGACGAACCAGCCGATCGCGTGCACCGCGACGCGGTCGCCACCCGCTGCGGTCATGGCGGCCTGATCGATGTCCATCCCGGCCCCGCGTAACGACAGGAACTGCCCGATCGCGGCGTCGGCGACGACCATCGCCCTCGCCCGCTCCCGCGCCTGCCCAGGATCGATGTCGTCGGCGGGGTGGTCCACGATGTCGGCGAGGTCGGCCACCGCGTAGGCGGTGCCGTGGGTGTCCGGCACCGTCTCCAGTGCATCCGCCAGGTCCATGCCCGCGCGGCGGGCATCGAGGTAGGCCTCGATCCCCGCGTGCACGTGCGGAGTGAGCAGCTCGTGGCGTGGCCCGGTCTCCCGGATTCCGGCGATCTCGCGGCCGTCCGGGACGATGTCGCCGCCGCCGAAGTCCACCAGGATCGCCTGACCGAACACGGTGTCGCCGGTGACACCCTCACCGCGCCAGCCCACCACCGCACCGCGGAACTCGGCGATCGCCTCGCGCGGGCCGGTGCCGCGGCGCAGCGCCCGGGTCAGGGAATCGAACTCCAGCGCCACGACCTCGGCTTGCTCCGGCGCGCCCAGCATCGCTCGCTTCGCCCGCATCGCCGCGACCTCGGTCGCCACGTCCTCGGCATCCCACTCCGGCACTCCTTCCGCCGACAGCCGCTGGAACGCGGTCACCGCGTCCTGTGCGTGCCTCGGCATCACCGACACGCGATCGCCAATCTCCCGCTGTGACAGGCCTTCGGCCTGCCACAGCGACACCTTCTGCAGGTGATCCCCCGCTGATTCCCGCAATTCGGCGAACGAGTACTCCCGGTCGCTCTGGACTCCGTCCAGCATTTCCTCACTCATGCCTGCCCCTGCTCATCCGTGACCCCAACGGCGGTGCCGGCCTCGTCATCGGTGTTCCAGCGGGCACACCGCTCCGCCCGCGCCGCGTCCTCGGTCTCGACCGCGACACGATGTGCCGCGTCCTCGGCCTCAGCTACCGCCTGGCGGCACTGCCGCAGCTCCTCGTCCAACTGCGGTGGCTCCGGCTCGGCGAGAACCGCATCAATCCGGGCAAGCACCTCGTCCGTCCCGGTTCCGGCCGGGTCCGCTACTGCTGGCCGGTGCGCGACGAACCGGCCGCGGTGGTGCACCGCGTCGGCCATCCCGGTGTAGGGCGCGACCCCGGCGTCACCGGCGTCGTAGGCGAGTTGCTCGGCCTCGTCCTCCTCGGCCGTGAGGAACTCCGGCTCGTAGTCCCGATCCAGCACCACCGGAACACCGGCGGGCAGGTTCCGCGCGATCCAGCTCCCTGGTTCCGGTGCCCGCTCGGGTGCGCCCGGTGTGCTGCCCGCCGCGGCTATCTCAGCCGCGGACACACCGTCGAGGCGGGTGTAGGCCGCGGCGAGGGCGGACCAGGACGGCCCAGCGGTGCGGTGTTGCTGCGCGCTGCAGGTTGGGCAGTCTTCCAGCGGCACTGAGCAGGAACCGGCGTGCTCGTCGAGTTCGGCGGCGCGCGAGAGAATCGCGCAGGCCTCCTCGATACTCAGCGCTGCAGCAAACTCGTCCTGCCGCAGATAGCTTTCCTCGATCGGCTCGGCCAGGCGAGCACGGTCGTCCGGATCGGCGAACTCCCGGCCCTGGCGAGCCAAGTTCCAGGCCTGCCCCAGGAACTCGGCTTCCTCTTCACGAACCTCGACGCGGGCCGGCAGTTCGAAATCGGTGTCGCGTTCCGGGCCTTCCGCCGCGCGTGCGCCGGGCAGGTTCAGGTAGGTCCAGCGCTCTGGTTCCGGCTCGGTGTGAAGACCGGCGAGGCGCTCTTGCGCGGCGCGAACCTCCAGCTTCCAGAACGAGCCGTCGTCACGCTCTTCCGCGCTACAGGCCGCGCACTGGCTGACATCAAGGTTGCAGCCCGCGAGGTGCCCAGCGATGTCCTCGTCCTGCCGCACGATCTCGCGGGCCTGCTCGACACCCAGCTGTCCGGCCCGCGCGGTGATATAGGCGCGGTCCTCACGCAATTCCGCCTGATGCTGCGCCCAGCCCCCGTCATCGTCGAACAGCTCATCGATCTCCCCGGAGTCCCGGGCAGGGTTCGGCGACGCCGGCAGGTTCCGGGCGATCCAGCTGCCCGGTTCCGGTGCCCGCTCCGGCACACCCGACACCGCCGGTGTGTTCCACCGCCAGGGCGCGTCGTTGACGTCCACCTCGCCGATCGGCTCGGCGGTCAGCCCGGCAAGCCGGTCGTGGGCAGCGGTGACGCTGTCCCAGAAATACGCCGCGCTGTCGTGTTCCTCCGCGCTGCAGGTTGCGCAGTTTTCCACCGACTGCTGGCATCCGCTCGTGTGCTGGTCCAGTTCTGCCGCCTGGGCGAGGATGTCCCGGGCCTGCTCGTCGGTCAGCTCGTCCGCGGCCCGGCGACGTTCCGCCCAGTACTCCCGCTCCGCTTCCTCGTGGTAAGCGGCGCGGTCGGCGGCCTCGCGGTCGGCCGATTCATCGGCCACCCGGTCGAGCCGCGGTCCGGCGTCGTGACTCTCGCCGATCCCGGCAGCACCGGAGTTCTCCACGATGGCAGTGCGGCCAAGGAATTCCTGGTACTCCCGCTCCTGCTCGCGTTCGCGTTCGCCTTCGTGGGCGGGGTCGAACACGGGCGGCTGGTCGCCGTCGCGGGCGACCGTGTCCGGCCACGCCATGTGCAGCAGGTCCGGGTTCGCGCGGTAGAAGTCGGCCTCGGCGACACCGGCACGGGCGCATTCCTCCTGCACGGCCTGCCGGAATCCCGCGTTGCCCGACACGTAGTCCCTGGCCCGCCAGGCCTGATTCATCGCCGTCCAGCCCGCGTCGGTGATCCGCTGCGCCACCGCGGGCTCGATCACCGCGTGCCGGGTCGCGAACGCCTCGGCCGCGGCGCGGGCGTCGGCAGGCAGAAACCCGGAGTCCCGCAAGAGCTGCTCATGACGGGCGGCGACCTCGGTCCACACCTGCTGCCGGGCCTCACCACTCAAATACGGCGAGTCCCCTGCGGGTGTGGCGGCGCGGCGGCTGCGGCGGAAGCGGTCGAAGATGCTCATCACCGGCCACCCCCGTTCCGGCGGTGCGCGGCCTCGGTGGCGCGGGCATCGGCCACAACCTCGCCGTCCGGTACCGGAGCGGGGCTGGTGCGGTCGCTGCCCCACCACAACGCGATCGGCGCGAGCGCCAAACCGGCCGGCACCACCGGGCCGGGCCGGTGCAGCCCGCCGCCGTCCTGGTGCATCTCCAGCGAGCAGTTCGCCGTCACGGTCTTGATCCGCTTGATCGCACCGGGCCGGTAGCGGTCGTGCCAGTCCGCGGCGCGGCCGACGGTGGCGTCCTTGTCCACATAGGCCGCAAGCCAGGTCCGCATCAGGCACACCAGTTCCTCGACCACATCCGGGTGCCACCACCAGCACTCCGGCACCGCCGCCGCGGCGTCCGGGTAACGCAGCAGGACCCGCACCAGCCACGCCGACAACTCGCACAGCACGACCTGCGCCGCCTCAGCGCCATCACTGTCGTCACCATCGGCCAGGTCCAGCCACGACAACGGCCGCGTCCGCTTTCCCTCCTCCTCCGGGTTCGCCTGCTCCACCAGGGTTTTCACCACCCGCGCCAGCTTCGTCACCTGCTCCGGCAACGGCGCGACCTGCGCGGTCAGGGTCTTGACCTGGCCCGGCAGGGGCGTGACCGCCTCCAGCGCCATCCGCAGGCCCTCGACCTCCCGCGCCAGACCCGCGACCGCGCGCATCGTGTCCCCCGCCCCACTGCCGGAGGAGGTGCTCGCCGCGTTGTTATCCGTGCTCATCGGGTGTGTCCTCCCTCGCTGTCTCGGTGGTCCTGCATCTCGCGCCACAACCGCCGCAGAACGTCCTCCCGGCCGGCCATGACCCGCTCGACGAACACGCCCTGATCAACCGGTTCACGCGTCCGGCGAGCCACCGCGTCGCAGTGCTCGTCAAGCCGCCCCCACGCATAGCCATAGGCACGCGCCTCCCGGCACAGCTCCAGCACTGCGCTGCGCGACAACGTGATCCGCGCCCCCGGGTCGGTGTCCTCGGCGCTCATCGGGCACCGCCTTCGACCCCGGCGTGCAGGCAGGCCTGCGCCATCCAGGAGCGCGCCATGTCCAGGTGGCGCGAGTGGTCCGGCAGGTAGGTCGGGCTGTGGACCGCGGCCAGCACATGGGCCACGCAGCGCAACACCACCTCGGCGGGCACTTCCCGGCGGGCCACCGCGCCGTGCTGGATCGCGCGGATCAGGCCGAACAGGACCGCCGCGGGGACGGTCATGTTCTTGGGCACGTTCACCACGCGCGTGGTGGCCAGGCGCAGCATCGTCGCGTGCAGCTCGATCACTGCGGATTCGTTGCTGGAGAAGCCGTTCAGCCAGGGCTGAAGCTCGCGCACGTCGGCATCAACCCGCATCCAACGACAGTCGAAGGTGAAACCGTCCTCGAAATCCCCGTGCCGGCGGAACTCCTGGACCAGAGTCTCGGTGTCGGCGTAGATCGTCTCGGTCATCGGTTGGCCTCCTTGCGTTCGCGGGCGATGCGGGCGTTTTCGCGGGTGACGTGCTCGTGCAGCTCCCACGGGTCTTCCGGGACGTGCATGGCTCAGCACCCCTCGCCGGCTGGGTCGGGCCTGCCGGGATCGGCCGGCGCCTGGCCGGTCGGTGAGGCGGTCAGTGCGAGAGCGACCGTGTGGCCGTCCCGGCTGCGCACCGTGCCCAGCGCCCGCAGCGTCCGCGTGCCTCCCGGCACCGGGAACCAGCCCTCGTCCAGGCCGAGAAACGCGACCCACGCGGAGAACCGGTCACGCACCAGGTGATCCGGCAGGCCGTGACCGTCGATCTGCGCGGACAGCACCCCGTGGTCGGTCACCGACCAGGTCAGCACCGGCAGCCCGGCCACGTGGGCAGAGGTCAGCACGGTCGCCAGCACCGCGTGCGCCTGCAGCTGCCAGACACGCCGCTCGGCCTCAGTCACGGGACCGAACAAGTCATCCGGATTCGGGTTCCACGCCGGGTTCACAGCGTCACCCCGGGGAAGTCGGTGATGTCCGACCAGTCCAGGCACGCGGGTTCGGTGCCGGGACGGACCAGCTCGAAGGTGCGGTGCAGGAGGTCGGCGACCTCGTCGCGGCGCAGCACGACCGCGGCCGAACCGTCCGGGGTCGACAGGCCGAGGATCACCAGGTCACCGCGCGCGGTGACGTTCAGGTCCCCCACCCCCGCCTGCCCGTACACGAGGGCATCGGCGACCAGCTCGCGAGACAGGGTCCACTTCAGGCCCGGCTGGACAGCGTCGAACCCGATCGTGATCGCCCACGGGTCATCGGCGCGGTAGCTGGCCGCCAGCGTGGTGTGCCCGGTCTCCAGCAGCGCGGGCAGCGGCATCGTGAACGCGTCCATCACCGCTCCCCCTCACGCTCGGCCGGGGTGGTGTCCAGGCGTTCGACCTCGGCGTGCACCAGTTCCCGGCGCTCCGGCCCCCCGACCTCTCCGCGGGCGGCGCGGCGGGCCTCGGCCCGGCGGGCGAACCAGGTCTGCACGCGGTCCATCCACGGCTCGATCTGCTCGGCCAGGCCGTCGACGAACGCGGCGACCCGGATCGCGAACTCGTCACGCCGGCGGATCCACCGCTCTGCCACCTCGCCGTGGCGCTCGGTCCGGGCCGCGGCCTTGACGTCGCGGCGCTTCCACGCCATCTGCAGCTTCCCCACCGACGCGGGCATCCCGCGGCGCACGATCACCGCGGTCATCGGCGGCAGCTGGGAAATCTGGCCCGGCGAGAGCACCGGCACCTTCCGCGGCGAACGCCCGGTCACCTTCCCGCCCGCGTCCTTCTGGTCCACGTCCTCGTCACGGTCGGACGTGAGCATCGAGTAGGCGTTGAGGTCGTCCGGGTCACGCGACCCGCCGAGGATCAGCACCGTCGCCGAGTTCGTCATGATCGACGCGGCACCCGTGGCGCCCCACCGGGCGATCAGCTGCGCCCGCGACTGGGCACCAATGTGGATCGGAATGTTGCGCCCACCCATGTCCGCGGTCCACAAATGCAGCGGAATCAAGCAGATCAGCGCCGCCTCATCCAGCGCCAGCGTCAACGCCGGGTCCAGCCGGCCACCCGGGCAGCCCGACGCGATCCGCCGGGCCTCCCGCGCAATATGCGCGGTCAACGCCGTCACCAGCGGAGCGGTGTGGCCTTCCTCCGCGCCGATCATGTAGACGGTGCCGGTCTCGGCCAGCAGCTGCTCGACATCGAAACTGCCACCCGTCGCGGCGGCCTTCGCGGTCGGATCGGTCAGCCACCCCAACGCGGGCATGATCGTCGTCGTGATCGAGGACCGGGTCCGCTCGTTCGTGGTCAGGAACTGCTGCGCCGCCGTCGCGAACGTCGGCTCACTCGACCGGCGCAGCAACCGCAGCACCGCATCCGCCGCGGACTCCGGGTCCGCGACCCACGCCTGCACCTGAGCCATGTCCATCTCACCCAGCGCCGCGGCGTGCATCAACGCGGCCAGCGCCTGGCGCGCCAGCGACACCCAGTGCTCCCGCTCGGCGTTGTCCTCGGCCGACGGCAGCAGATCCCCAGCCCGGTGCGTCGCCATCACCGGGTCCTCGCACCCGGACAACGGGTCGAACGTGATCGTGGAGTCCAGCCCGCCCAGCCCGGACGGGTTGAACACATACACCGGCCCCTTGCCGCGACGAACCTTCGCGGTCAGGTCAATCAGATCCGTCCGCGTCGACGTCGCGATCACCGCGCCCGGCGCATCCAGAATCCGCGACGCCAGCTCCCCCGTCTTCCCCGTACGCGGACCACCCATCCGCAACGTCACGTCCTCCACCGGCGACCAGATCCCCTGCCCACCAACCCGCGCGATCCGCGACGCGTACTCCGTCACCGGGGTCCGCCACCGCAGCCACCGCGGCACCTCACGCAGGCTGGGCTTAAGCACCGTCGCCTTCCGGCGCATCGCGAACCGCGACGCCACCCGGAAAATCTGCCACCGCGACGCCACACCCTCATTCCGCCGCGACCGCCGCGACCACCGGCCAATCGCGCCACGCGACCCACCCCGACGACGCGCCGCAACCCCCGCAGCGACCGCCAGAACCGGCACACCCACCAAACCCCACGCCCACAACCCATAACCCGGGGTCTCATCCGGCGCAGTCACCGCGAACCACAACGCCACGGCCACCAAACCAGACGTCCCCATCACCAGCCGAGCGCCGTTACCCCGGGTCAGCTCCACCAGCCGAAACACCCCGACCAACAGACCCGACGCCACCAGCCACGGCCACACCACCGCGGACCTCGAATCCCAGCCAGCCACAGCCGACCCCAAGAAAATCAACCCACCCGCCATCACGGCAGCCCAGAACGTACGCATCAGGCCGCACCCCCAGCCGCGAACTGCGATGCAGCAGTCGCTCCGCCGTCACGCCTGACCGGTGCGGCCGACTCGCACGCGGCGAGGTAGTCCTCGATCGCTGCACCCGGGATCCGGACCGCGCCTTTGCCGGTGCCAATTCGGATCGCTCGCAGCGCGCCCGACTCGACAGCCCGGTAGATCGTCGCAACGGAGACGTCAAAGCCCTCTGCCACCGTCCTCACGCGGTACAGCCGGGTTCGTTCTACCTGCATGTTTGCCCCAAGTTTCTGGCTTGGCCGACTCTCCTGGAGTCGCTGACGTCTCCAACGTATACGCAACTTCGTAGACGTACAAGCGTTGCGTATACGTAGCAGGTGTCTGGCCAGCAATGGGAGATCACAAGAGGCGTCCCGACCTGCATAAACAGAGATCAGGTAACGATTTAGACACGCAGTGAGTGACGGCAGCGGGCCGGGCCGCGTTCATGGAGTCACGCCGTACGGCCGACGCCACCCCGTGTCGCCGAGACGCAATCCATGGCACGGCCGCTATGTATACGTAGCCGTGTATGCTCTGACTGACCTTTTCGAGACAGCGACACAAGAAAGGATCACTAGGTGACAGAACCCGCATATGTATCGATTGCCGGCGAATACGCCAAGAAGATCCGGGTCGGAGAATTGCCTGCGGGGATTCAGCTCCCGAGCTACTCCGAAATCGCGACCCGGTACGGGGTTTCGGACATCGTGGTGCGCAAGGCGATCGAGCTTCTCCAGAACCAGGGCCTCGTCAACACAATCCGCCGACGCGGTGTATTCGTCACCGCTCAGCCCAACCTGGTTCGAGTCTCGCCGGAAAGGCAGCTTGAATCGGCCGAGTCCACGTTTGACGGTGAGTCTAAGAGCGCCGTTGAGGTTGAACGGTTCACAGAAACGATTGTCGCAACTTCCGACCTCGCCGACACCTTCTCGGTCGAACCCGGAGCAGCGTTAAGTCACGTAGTCACCAGGGCCTCGGAGGACGCTCGGCCAGTCTCCATCTCCGATACTTTCCAGCCTGATGGGTTTTCCGGGATCGCCGAGGCAAAGTTCCTGGAAGAGACTATCGCCGATCGACTGCCGACACCCAGCCACGCCGAGTGGCTTCGCGCGACCCCAGGCGACCTGGTCAAGACGGTCCACCAGAAATTCACGGCGGCCGACGGTCGAGTGGTCATGGTCTCGGACATCTCGTACCCGCGAGATCGCTACGAATCGTTCGTGTTCAGAATGGTGCTCGATTCCTGAGATTCAAAAAGAAAATCCCGACGAGCGGGGCGGAGCCGGTCACGAACCGGGCTCCGCCCCGCTTCGCGTTTACCGACGGACCCACCCCTGTGCGACATCGCCGAGGTTCCACCACGACACGAAATTCGGGTCGACCTCGGAGAGGCGCCAACGATCGGCAAGGATGTCGAAAAACCTGTCATCACCAGTTTTCCCGCCCTTCGGCTCGCCAACGTAGACCAGCCGATCACCGCCCAGCTGCTCGAACCTGGCCACAGCACCCGACGCCATCTCGTTTCCCCAGCCGGGCGGCCAGCACAAGAACAAGACGGCGCCCGTCTGCTCACCACTGAGCCCTCGGTCGCTGTCTGTGGCTTCGACCTGATAGAAGACGTCGTGCTGGTGAGCAGATTGCTCGAATGAGACGTTCTTCGCCGTGTCCGGCGGTTCGACGTCGGACGCATCAACCATGAGACCCAGTCGGCTTAGCTGAGCTGCCCAGTACCCGCGCCCCGCACCCACCTCGACCAACGAGCGGTCGCCGCAAAACCCGGCGATCCATTCCAACGTCGCAGGGGACGGAATCGCGTAGGCGTAGGTCGACTGGAGCAGCGTTTGGGCGTACGCAAGACGCGCACTACCGCGCCCTCCCGGTGCGCTTGCGACTCGGCGCCCTCCCCGCTCGGATACCAGGGGCTGCACGATCTCCCAGTATGGGTTCAGAGGGGAGGCACCTTCGTCGTCCACCATGAAGTGGATGAGTCGAAGATCGAAGGCCGCGTCGAAGGCATCGTCACCGCTGCCCTTCAGCCGCGGCGCCGTCTCCAGGTACTCGCTAAGTCCGGGGTACTCGCTCGCCATGCGTTCCTGGTCGTCGAGCAGCTCGACAAGCGCTCGCCGACGTCCGTCCGTCAGAGCCAATTCAGTCACGTCGGCTAGTCTGTCGCATCTTCGCGCCCCCAGCGACAGGCGGACTGCACCGTCTCAGTTTCCGTCTCAGTTCGGCCCCTATCGGGGAGCCTCAGCCTTCGCTCATGTTGCGCTGACCAGCATGTATGCGACTGAGGACACCCACGAAACCTCCGGCCCGGGTCTTTGGGAGCGGAGGGTCGCAGGTTCAAATCCTGTCATCCCGACCGAATGGGGCTGAACCTGCGGGTTCAGCCCCATTTTCGTACAACCGGTGGTCGGCCGCCGCGTGCGTGCGGCGGCAGCGCCCGACGTTTTCGCTTGCGACAAATCCCTTACCCGGTGGTTCAGGGTGTTTCCGCGCGAACCACGTCGAGATTGCGGTAGCTGGGCTCCCCGTCGACCAGTTCGCTCATCCCGGCGGCTATCCGGCCGGTGGCCGGATGTTTGGAATTGGACATGGCGTCCTCGTAGCTGGGGAATTCCACGATCTGCACGTAGCGGCCAGGTTCGTCGCGGTCGGCCCCGACGAGGAACCAGCCTGCGGTGCGGTCGGTTCCGATGTCGTGTTTCCACTGCTGGGCGAGTTCGTCGAAGCGCTCCATCCGCTGGGCGTCCGCGCGGAACTCGATGAGCTGCACGAACCCGCCGGGCGCGGCCTCGGAGGGCGCGTCCCGGAGTTCATTGCGGATCGCAGCGCGTAGTTCCTCGTTGTCGGTGTGACCATGGACCGTAGCGGCGTGCGCGGCGGCAGCGGCTACCACTTCCTCTTCCTCGCCGGTGATGGCGAGGGTGCAGCCGCTCTCACTGGGCATGTCGCGGCAGTCGGCAATCTTTCGGGTCATGATGCGCCTCCTTGGCGTGCCGGTCGGATGTTGGCGTTGCGGTGGAACAGGTTCTCCGGGTCGTAGCGGGCTTTGATCGCCGCGAGCCGGTCGTAGGTCGCCGGGCCGTAGGAAGCGCGCACCCGGTCCGCGTCGGGTTCGGAGAGGAAGTTGACGTAGCTGCCGGCGTTGCTGGCGTACGGCTTCAGCGCGGTCCAGGTGCGGCGGACCCATTCCCGGTCGGCCGCGAGCAGATCCGGGCTGGGCGCGACCGCGTTGAGATTGCAGACGTAGTGCGGTGTTCGGGACCCGCCGAAGGCCGTCTCGTCCTGGCCGACGTCACAGAACGCACCGGACAGCCGGAAAATCGGCATGAACGACATCGGAGATGTCTTGGTCGCCGCCGCCTCGACCAGCACCGCGATCGCTTCGTCGGACAGTTCGTCGAGGTCGGCGGCTTTCTCGTAGCCGAGGATGCCCCACGGGGAAGAGTCGTCGAGCAGCTGCTGCAACGCGGTGTAGGGCATCGGGGAAACCACTTCGAACCCCGGCGGGACTGCCCGGCGGACCGGATCGATCAGCGCTGCGTGCGCCTCGGCGGTGTCCAGCCCGACGACCACGAGGGCGTGCCCGGCGACGCCGTGGAACGGCTCGGGCACAAACGGCAGCGGCGGCGCGGTCAGCCCCGCGGCGATCAGCACACCCGCCCGCCGTGGCAGGGACGGAATGTAGTCGCGGCAGAATCGCAGCGCGGCGGGGCCTTGGGCGAGGTCCCAGAAGAACAGTCCCACTTGGACCTCGGGGCCGATCGGGTGCAGCGTGAACACGAACTCGGTGACCACGCCGAAGTTCCCGCCGCCGCCCCGCAACGCCCAGAACAAGTCGGGCTCCGACTCCGGTCCGGCGTGCACGATCCGTCCGTCGGCGAGCACAACCTCGGCGCCGACGACGTTGTCCAGCGACAACCCCAGCGCGCTGGACAGCCATCCCATCCCGCCGCCGAGGGTCAGTCCGCCCACACCGGTGTGGCTGATCACCCCGCCGGTGACGGCCAGGCCGTGTGCCTGGGTGGCCGCGTCCAGATCCGCCAGCGTCGCACCGCCGCCGACCCGCGCGGTCCGCGCCTCCGGGTCGACCGCGACGGCGTTCAACCGGCTCAGGTCGATCATCAAGCCGTCGTCGCAGACCGCGGTGCCGCTGTAGGCGTGCCCGCCACCGCGCACGGCGACTTCCAGCCCACGCTCGCGGCCGAACTTGACCGCCGCAGCCACGTCGGCCGCCGACGCGCACCGGGCGATCAACGCCGGACGGCGGTCGATGTCGCCGTTCCACAGCGACCGGGCCTCGTCATAGCCGGGATCGACGGGGCCCAGCACCGGCCCCTCCAGCGCGGACCGCAGCTCGGCGGCGGAGCGGACAGTCTGGGTCATGGCGGCGTTCCTTCCGCTCAGGATGCGCCGGACCGCCCGGAATCGCCGAAGCCCGGGATGGCCCTTCCACCCTGGGCGGCCGTACTTCCCGTCCCGCACCCGATGAATCGAACCGGTCTTGACCCGGGCGGATGCCCGGCGCCCTGTCCGTGGGTCGTGCGTCCCGCACTCGGCGGCGACCAGTCCCGCCGCCGACCATGATCTGCCGTCTCCTCGCCGAATCAGCATGACCGCAGTCATGCCGGCGGACGACCTCGTGTACGTCGGCTGCCGCCATGAATGGCGACCCAAGCCCATGCGACTATAGCATGGTTTCCAGATCATCTGGTATCCATGCAATATGGTAACCTCATGATCATGGACGAGCACCCGGAGTTCACCCTGGCGGTGCGGAACCTCGTGCTGGCTGGCGAACGGTTCCGGGCCCGCGCCGGTCGCCGGCATGGACTGAGCCCCAGCGCGCTGACCACTCTCGCCTCGCTGCAGCTGGCAGGCCCGCAAAGCCCGACCGAACTGGCCGCACTGCTCGAAATCACCACCGCCTCGATGACCGAACTGCTCGACAAGCTCAGTCACCTCGGCCTGGTCACGCGCTTGCCGCACCCCCGAGACCGCCGGAGACTGCGCATCGAACTCACCAACGCCGGCACCGCGCGGATAACCGGCATCCTCGATGAGTTCGCCACCCGGCTCGAACCCCTCGCCGAACAGCTCAACCTGCGCCAGCGCACCGCGATCATGCGGTTCGTTCAGGCTGCCAGCACCCGCCTGCTCGACCCCGAACCCGAGCCGGACGACGACATCGCCTCGTGACCAGGCACTCGCCGCAGGTTTACTGTCAACGATTTTCCGCCCGACCCCGCGCGCGCCTGTGTATCACTCCACCGAGGCGGGCGTCTGCTTCGAACTGACGGCCCGGCCCATTGATCGGCCGATGCCGTCCGCCTCAGGCATCGGCGGCGGCAAGGAGCGCCTTGCCCAGGTGGTCACCGTCCCGCCCGGACGCGCCGGGCAGCACGAAGAAGTAGCCACCGCCGAACGGCAGCACGTACTTGTCAAGCGCCTGCCCGCTCAAGCGCCGCTGCACAGTGGCGAACCCTCGTTCCAGATCTTGCTGAAAGCAGATGAAGACCAGTCCCTCGTCACGCTCCACGCCGTCCCGCCGGTAGGAGTACCCGCGGCGCAGTATCCGGTGTTCTTCGGTGCCCGGCGTCCGTGGGTTCGCCAGCCGGATGTGCGCGTCCAGCGCGATGGTCTGTCCACTCTGGTCATTCGCGTAGTCGAACGCCGCGGTCTCCCCCGCTTGCCCCAGCGGCGCCCCGTCACTCCTCCGACGGCCGATCACCGCTTCCTGCCGCGCCACCGACTCCGAATCCCACAACGCCGGCGCGAACCGGATCAGCCGCACGACCTGATACGTGCCACCGACCGCCCACTCCGGCTCCTCACCGCCCGGCTGCACCCAAACGAGCCGGTCCATCAGCTCGCTGTCCCGGGGATCCGGATTCCCCGCCCCTTCACGAAACCCGAAGAGGTCACGCGTGGACGGCCGCCCGTCGACGGTGTTCGAGTTCTCGTCGCGAAATCCGTTGATACTCCACTTCGGACTCACGCCTGCCACTATCTTGATTTGCTCGGCAGCTTCGCGCGCCGTCTGCGCGTCCGTGGCGCACACTTGGACGAGCAAGTCGCCGCCACACTGCGCAGGGTCAAGGACATCGTTGGGGAACGCCGGCATTTCCCTCAGCCGGCGCGGCTTTTGTTTGCCGAGCCCGAACCGGCCGTCGAACAGCGATGCGCCGACCGCCAGAGTCACTTCCGCCTTCGTCGCCGGTACTCGGCTCACACGCTCGAACAGCTCGGCCAAACCCGCCTTGTCCGCCACATGCAGATCAAAGGCGGAGAGCACTGTCGCCTTCGGAGGAGGAGTGACCACGCCGCTCTGCCCGCTGACCCGTCGTTGGCGCGACTCGACCGCGGCCTGTGAACAGGCCGTGCCTGCAGCGGCGGTCGCCGTGAGAGCGGATCCCAGGAGGATTCTTCGCGAGATTCTGGTCTTCCACCACACTGTGCGCTCCCCGGCAGCCGATCCAAGCCATGGCATCGAAGTTGCTCAAGACTTTACCCCGGTAAGCCCCTCGATGTGGTGATAACTTGATCACCACATTTCTCGAGCGCCCCCCGGCAGATGACCGGGTCAGGCCCGCTGCCGGACACCGAGCTCAACCACAGTTACGCCGCTTACCCTCGATCGGCCCGGTCTACACTTTTAACCTCCGCAGCCCAGAACGTCCGCCCGGCAAAGATCGTTCGGCTCGATTCATCGCGAAGGTGGGGCGGCATCATTCGACGATTGCTCGGGAAATCGATCGCAACGGTGGCCCTGTGGAATACCGTGCCGTTGAGGCGGAGCGTCGAGCTGAGGATAATCTGCGTCGACCGAAGGAACGGAAGCTGGAATCGTCGCCGCGACTGCATGACGCCGTGAACGATGGCTTGCGGGAGCAGTAGTCGCCGAAGCAGATTGGTCAACGGCTATGCGAGGACTATCCCGACGATCCGGAGATGCGTGTGTCGCATGAAACGATCTACGAGTGTCTCTATTTGCAAGCGCGTGGCGAGCTTCGCACCCAGCTGACGATTGCCTTGCGTCAGGGCCGGACCCGTCGGGTCAACCGGTCCCGCGCGACCTCAACCAGGGGGAAGAGCCTCGACATGGTGAACATCAGCGAGCGCCCCAAGGAGGCCGACGACCGTGCGGTGCCCGGATTTTGGGAGGGTGACCTCATTATCGGCAAGGGGAATAAATCCCAGATCGCCACACTGGTCGAGCGCACCACAAGGTTCGTCATGCTCGTACGAATCCCGTATGACCGCAATGCTGAACGGGTCGCGGCGCTACTGGCCAGAAAGATGCAGACCCTTCCAGAATTCATGCGGAACAGTGAGGTGATCTCACCAAGATCGAACCAGTTCGGGTCGGGTGGTGCCGGATCTATGTGGTGGCATGGGGATCCGGTGTGAAGACGGGCGTGGAGTCCCTGGTAGAAGAACGCTCACCACAAGTGATCTTCGCCCGAAGGACTCCACGTGATCCCCTATCGTGCCATGCTCGACGTGCCACGTGCACATGCCCGGTACCTCAGCCGCCTGCTGAACGCCGAGCGTCGCGCGCGGGGCACCCGGCGCCGCAGCCGCGCGCTGACCTGCTTCCGGCAAGCGGTGTTCGGGTTGCGCTGGTTTCGGGAGGACCGAGACGTGGCGTCGCTGGCGCGGGACTGCGGCATCTCCCGCGCGACCGGCTACCGCTATCTGGACGAGGTCATCGAGGTGCTCGCCGCGCAAGCCCCGGACCTGCACGAAGCGTTGCAGCGCGCCAAAGACAACGGTCTGACTCACCTGATCCTGGACGGCAAGCTGTTCCCCTGCGACCGGCTCGGCGAGAAGACCACCAGCGTCAAAGGCGAGCAGATCGACGCCTGGTACTCCGGCAAGCACCGCGAACAGGGCGGAAACGTCCAGGCATTGATGGAACCCGACGGGTTCCCGCTCTGGTGCTCGCAGGTCGAACCCGGCTCCACCCACGACATCACCGCAGCCCGAGAGCATGTACTCGGTGCGCTCTACTGGGCCTACTCCCAGCTCGACCTGCCCACGTTGGCCGACGGCGGCTACGCCGGCGCCGGGATCGGTGTACACACCCCGGTCACACAACCCGTCGGCAACCAGATCCTGGATGTGGACAACCGCACCTACAACGCCTTGCTCCGCGGCCTGCGCTGCCTGGGCGAACGCGCCTTCGCGCTCCTGCTCGGCCGCTGGCGCGCCCTCCGCCACATCACCACCAGCCCACGCAAAATCGGCACCACCGTCAACGCCGCACTCGTACTCACCCATTTCGAACACGGCCGACTGAACTGAAAGTTGGTGAGATCACCTCAATACACGCGCCAAGGCTTTCAACTCGAGAGATCCCTACCCTTACCCCTGCCCCGTGCGGCCCAAGAAACTAGTTCATCGAATGCCTGTTCAAAATCCCGCAAAGTCCTAATTCGAAGTGTTTGATCTTCATCAAAGTCCGACTCGGCATCCCCTCGCATCAATTGAGCGTCGCCAGATTCCCAAAAGATTAGCTGACCAATCATGTTCGCGCAGTCAACGGAGACGGATATTGATCTATTGAGACGGTCACGGCGAGGCCAGTCAACACGAACATAGAAGCCCTTTCCAGAAAGGATTCCATGGTTCTCCCTAACCCACTTTACCACCTCGTTGAATACAATTTCTTCACTCACCTTTTGGCCCCATCCAGTCGCTAATATTTTTCACAAAAGGCAAATCAGGAACGGGGAGTCCTTTCTTCTTTGCCATTCTCCCGGGAAAACCATTTGGCGTCGACATCTTTACCCAACCTGGCTTACCCGCCGGAAAGATCGATTCCCGAGGAACGTCGAACTCGACATAGCCGGTACCAGGCGCAGCCTGTCGCCCAAAGGCCCCTGGCGTCGCGGGCTCAGCCGCATAAGTCACTCCAGCCGCTCCCTCTTGAACCCTGCCGGTACTAATCATTTTGTCATATTCTTGAAGTCCCATCCAGCGCCCGACTCGCACCAGATCCTGCGGCTTCGTGCCCAGCGGATCGACCAGGTCCGTCGGCCCGTTGCCGACATAGGCATAAAGATTGCTATCCCCGCCACCATAACCCAGCGGATCCCGGCTGAGGAACCGCTGGTCGCCGGTCGAGTAGTACCGGGCGCGGTTGTAGTAAAGCCCGCCCCCGTCGTCCTCGCGTCCGGCGAAGCGGGTCGGGTTGGCGTTATCGGTACCAGCCAGAGTCGTTGCCCCGAACGGCTGGTAGGTGTACTCGCCAGTGGCACCACCGTTGCCATCGGCCACAGCAACAGTGCTGCCAAGCCGATCGGTAAGCAGCGACTGAGTGCTACTCCCGAAAGTCCGGACGAAGACCTGGTCAAGACCACCAGTGAGGGTGGTAGCACTAACCGCCGAACCAGACAGCTCCGCAGCAATATCGAGGCCGTCATAGAGATAGCTCTTGGTAGAGCCAGCGACGGTCTTGCCGATGCGCCGACCCAGGCCGTCATAGGCATAGCTGGTGGTCTGGCCGGCCTTCGCGGAGGCGACGAGCTGGCCGCGGGCATTCCAGGTGTACCCGGTAGTCCCGTCGGAGGTGAGGTTGCCGGCCTTGTCGTAGGTGTGACCGCCGCTCGTGAGCTGGTTGGCATCGTCGTAGGTGGCGGGGCCGTAGGGGGCCGGAATGGTGGCGCGGGCATAGCTACCACCTACGTGCAGGGGGCGGCCGGAATTGTCGTACGCATACGTGAGGTCGCCCAGAACAGCTGTGCCTCGGGTGTAGCCGATCGACGTGAGCTGGTCGCCGTTGTCGTAGCCGTAGGTCTGCACGACTCCGCCGGGCAAAGTCACGGTGGCGCGACGGCCGGCACCGTCATAGGCGGTGACAGCAGACGTGCTGCCCCGGGTGACGCTGGTGGAGCGGCCGGCGTTGTCGTACGCGTAGACGGTTTGCGGCTGGCCGCCCACGGTCATGGTTGCGCGGCGGCCGGCCGGGTCGTAGGTGTAGTCGACCTGGCCTTGAGGGGTGGTGGTCTTGGTGAGCTGGTCTAGATCGTCGGGGACGAACGTTGTAGTACCAGCAGAGGAATCGGTGACCGAGGTGAGACGGTTGCCGGCGTCGAAGGCGTAGCCGGTTTGGCTTTCCGCGCCGGAAGGGGTGACGCCGTAGCGGACGGTGGTGGTGCGGTTGAGGGCGTCGTGGTCGGCCGTCGTTGTCTTGCCGCGGGGGTCGGTGGTGGTGGACAGGTTGCCGCCGGCGTCGTAGCCGAAAGTGCTTTGGCGGCCCAGCGGGTCGGTCTGGGACTTGATCCGGTCGAGCGGGTCGTACTCGAAAGTGGTGGTGTGCTGGCGGGGGTCGGTGACGGTGTGGAGGTTGCCGTTGGGGTCGTAGCTGTAGGAGGTCGTGCGGCCCAACGGGTCGGTGACGGAGGCGATGCGGTCTAGTTGGTCGTGGGCGACGGTCGTGGCGGCGCCGGTGGGGTCGCGGCTGCTGGTGACGCGGCCGAGGCCGTCGAGCGCCTGTTTCGAGGTCCGGCCCAATGGGTCGGTGACGCTGGTGGGCTCGCCGAGGGTGTAGCCGTACAGCGTGGCGTGGCCGAGGTTGTCGGTGACCTTGCTGACCTGGCCGCTTTCCAGGGTGTCGACGGTGGTGGTGCGCGCCGTCGGATCGGTGACGGTGTGCAGGGCGCCGTTGGGCAGGTAGCCGTAGACGGTGGCGGCGTTCTGCCAGTCGGTGCGGCGGCTGATCTGGTCGAACGGGCCGTCTCGCGTGAAGGTCGCGGTGCGGGCGTTGCCGGTGCCGGCGAGCTGGGTGACGCTGGTGAGGTTGCCGTAGGGATCGCGGCCGAAGTCGGTCCGGCGGCCGAGTGGGTCGGTGGTGCTGGTGACGACGTTGCTGGCCGGGTCGCGCGCGATCGTGGTGGTCTGGGCCAGTGGAGTACCGAACGCCGCGGTGTCGCTGGTGGTGAAACCGGCGGCGTTGAAGGTCAGGCGGCGGACGGTGCCGCGCGGGTCGGTCAGCCGGGTTTCGGTGACGTTGCCCGCGGCGCCGGTGGTGTAGTCGATCTTGAAGAACGTGCCGTCGGCGTTCGCCTGCTTGGTGACGCGTCCGTTCGCGTCGTAGGTGTTGGTGGAGAAGACGGTGCCGCGCGCGTCCTTGCTCGTGGCCAGCCTGCCCTGCGCGTCGTAGCCGTAGGTGGTGCTATTGTCGTCCGCGTCGACGAATTGATTCAGGTGGCCCGAAGAGTCGTAGCCGTAGAAGACTTTGCGACCGGTGTTGTCACCGATCAGGGCGAGTTCGTGGTCGTTGTTGTAGGACAGGTCGAGCCATTTGCCGTTCGGCGAGGTCACCTGGGTGATCGGGCCCTTGTTCCGGACCCTGCCGTCGGGATCGGCCGCCGCAGTCGCGCGGTGGATGGTGATCGTGTTGCCGAACCTGTCGCGGATCGCCTGCAGCGGCGCTTCTTCACCGAAGACGTAGGCGGTGCCGTCGCGGAGCCGGACGTCGAACCCGTTGCCGTTCCAGGCAAGCACGGATCCGCTGAACTTCGTCGGCGTCGGGTCCGCGGCGAACACCGCGTCCAGGTAATCGGTGGAACCCGTGCCGCCGGGGGTGATCCGGTGGTACCGCACCCGCCCGCCGTCGGGCAGGATCAGCTGCCCGTCCAGCCATTGCCGGTCGGAGTAGAGGTACATGTTGTAGTCGAAATCGCCGCCCACGCCGAAGGTGCGCGGCGCGGTGTCGCCCTGCTGGTAGGTGCGGTTGATCGCCAGCGGCAGGGTGTCCTGGACGGCGAGGTCGGTGCGGGTGCCGGTGAGCAGGCCGGTGGCCAGGTCGACCGGATCGGCGGCACTGACGATGCCGCCGGGCTTCGACGCGACCGGCGGCGGCGGTGCGGTGCCGGGCCCGATCAGCATGGCGCCGGTGAACTGGTAGACCTCGGTGCCGGCGTCGGGCACGACCTGTTTGCGGTCCGCGGTGACCTTGCCGTGGCCGTAGACGAACCAGCCGCGCCCGGCCGGGTCGTAGTGCCAGAAGTCCATCACCGTGCCGGGCGAGGCGTTGGTGTAGTTCGGATACACCACGCGGGCGCCGGTCGGGAACACGTACGCGCTGCCGGGCTGGACGGTGAAGTACACCGGGACGTGCGAGTTCGGCAGCGGGAACGGCGGACGGTCGATCGGGATCGCGGTGATGGCCAGCTCGGTCACCGGTTTGCCGGCCACATCGCGGACCACCGCCCCGGCGGGCAGGCGCACTTCGAGCCCGGGGATCGCGGGGTTGGTGACGACCGTTTCCCGCTTGGCCGGCGATTCGAGCTTGACGGTGTGCGCCGTGTCGAGCGCGGTCAGCCAGATCGGGTAGGACAGCACGGTGGTGCGGCCCTCGGCCACGTCGACACCGATGTCGTACAGGCCGAACGACGCCTTCGGGCCGTTCGCGGTGGTGCCGTCGACGCGCAGGACTCGGTGCCCGGCCCCGACACCGGAAAGCAGGAACCTGCCGGTGGAATCGCTGGTGCCGCGTGTGCCGTCGATCGAGACCGTGATGCCGGGCAGGCCGCGGCCGTCCAGGCTCTGCACGCGACCGGACAACGCTGTGGTGCCGGCCGGGGCGTTCAGTGCGGCGGGCTGCCCGGTGGACACCGCGGCGCGATGAGTGGTCCAGTCCTTACCGGACAGATTCGCCTTGTCCGGGGTCCAGCTCGGCCCGCCGGCTTCCGCGGCCGGCACGGGCTGCTGGAAACCGGACGGCACGCCCGGTGCGCGGTGCGGCAGCACGTCGGCGTTGAGCCGCTGAAGCGGTGCGCCAGGTCCGGGCGACGGCGTCGCGGCAGGCGGTGCCGGTGCGCGGGGTTGCGCCGAGGATCGAGCCGCGGCAGTGGCCGGGGCGAGCACGATCGTGGCGGTGCCGGTGGCCGAGTACGGGCTGAGCAGGATCTCGTAACTGCCGGTCACCGGCAGCGCGGGCAGCGGGGTCGACGCCGCACTCGGACCGGAAGCGAGAACCGTACCGTCCGGTTTGGACACTGTGTAGTACGGATAGTAGGGCAGCGCGCCGCCGGTGACGTTGAGCGAGAGCCGCTGCCCCGCGGTCCCGGAATAGCGGACGCGGTTTTCCTGGCCGACCCGCGGGAACGACAGCGTCTTGGCCGCGTTCAGCTGGAGGGCGCCCGCGTCGATCGGCTCGGACAGGGTCGCGGTGACCGAACCGGTGACGAACCCTTCGGGAGTGACGACGATCCGGTGCTGCCCCGCGGTCGGCGGGACGATGACCCCCACGCCGCCCTGTTCGATCCGGTCGTCGACGATCGCGGCCCCGGTCGGGCCGAGCACCCGCACCCGCAGCGCTGTCCCGGCCGGGAACATCGAGCCGGTCAGGGCGAGATTGAGCCGACGGCCGGCGGCCGCGGTGAACGCGGTCTCGCCGAGCTGCGCCCGGCTGCCCATCGTGAGGATCTTGGCCGCGCCACCGACGGCGATGGCGCCTGCGTCGACGCGCTGTTCCAGCGTCAGCTGGGTGCTGCCGGTCTCCGCGTACGGGTAGACGACGATCTGGTAAGTCCCGTTGGCGGGCAACGGATCCAGGTCGACTTGGGACTCGGTCAGGTTCCCGTCACGCAGGACCGAGCCGTCCGGGCCGACCACCTGGACACGGAACGTGTGGGCGAACGCCATGGCGGCAAAGCCCAGGCTCAGGTGCTGCCCGGCGGTACCCGCGACGGTGAACCTCGTGCCCTGACCCGCCCGCCCGGCGACGGCTTGCTTGGTGTCCCCCACCGCGAGCGCGCCGCCGGACTTCTCGTTCGACAGCGTCACCGTGACCGCGCCGGTGCTCGTGGGGTCGTTCAGGGAGAACTCCAGCCGGAACGTGCCGGTGGCGGCCGGGGTGAAGAAAAACGAACTCAGTGAGCGGGTCTCGGAGATGCGGGCCGCGACTTTGCCGTCCGGGCCGATCACCTGCGCCCACAACGACGCCGGCGCGGGGAAGGTCCAGCCGGAGAACGCCAAGGACACCGGCTGACCCGAGGTCGCCGCGAAGGACGACACCGCGGTATGTCCCGGCTGAGCCAGCGTGACCGTCGTAGCGGCATCGGTCGCGCTGAGCGTTCCCGCCGATTGGATGGTGGTGAGCCGCAGCTTGAACGCGCCGGTACCGGAATACGTGTCCAACGTGATCGTGTAATTGCCGGTGACCGGGAGCGCCGGGACTTCCCAGTGGAAATCCGCGACGATTCCCGAGGACACGACCGAACCGTCCGGTGCGGTGACCGTGAGAGTGGGAAGATAATCGAAGCCATAGCCGGTCAAATCGAGACTCAGCGCCGTCCCCGCGGTACCGGCATAGGTCAGCCGCGCATCCTGGCCCGGACGATCGATCTGTACCGTCTTGTCCACACCGGCTTCGAGCGGACCCGCTTCCGCGGCGACCGAAGCCGTGACGGTGATCGACCCGGTGCTTTGATCCGCGGCACCGAACACCACTGAATACGTACCGGTCTCCGCTGCCGTGAAATCGAGATTCCCGTTCCCGTCCAAGCGGATCTGACCACGCGTGGTGCCGGGCGACCACTGCAGCGCAACCCCGTACGGCTCGCGGATCTCCGCCGTCACCGCCGAGCCCGGCGCGAACGTGGAACCGCTGAAACCCAGGTCCAGATGCTGGCCCGCGACCGCGGGGAACGACAGTTCTGCCTGCTGGCCAGGCTTGGCCAGATTCACCTTCGTGCCCGCACCGGTCATGCTCAGCGAACCGGCGATCCGGCTCGAAAGCGTGGCCGTGACCGAACCCGCGCCGGCGGCCGGGGGCGTCAGCGCGATCTGATAGATGCCCGTACTGGGCAACGGCGGAAGCTCGTATCCCCCGTTCAGCTTCGAAACCGCCCAGAACTGATCATATTGCGCACGCGCGAACTTGGCCCCGTACGGAGTGAACGCACCGACGCCGAAATCCGTGGGAAAGGTCGAACCCGTCAACCCCAGGGTGAGACGCTGGTCCTTCTTCCCCGCAAAACGCAGCAACGCGATCTTGCCCGCGTTCGCAATCGTGACGACCGTCGGCGCGCCGTCGGCATTCAGCTTCGGCGTCGTCGCGACCGCGGACGCAGCGAACCCGTGCGGCGCCACGACCAGGTCGTCCGTGCTCGTGCCCACCCCGCCGGGCGTTTCCACCGTCACCGGTCCGGGCGCCGCGTAATCAGGCAACTCGACTGCCAGCGACGTTGCCGTGGCCGTTTTCACCTTGGCGCGCACCGAACCGACGGACACCACATCATTCGCGGCGACGGTGTCGAAACCGGAACCGGAAATCGTCAGCGTCGCGCCGCCCGTCACCACTGCGGGGCTGAAGCCGGTGACCACCGGAACCCCCGCCGGGGCATCCACCGTGAACGCCTGCTGGCTGCCCGCCGACCCGGCTGGCGTCGCGACCGTCACCGCACCGTTCGTCGCACCGGCCGGCACCGTCACGGTCAACGACGTGGCGCTTGCAGACGTGACCGTCGCGGCTTTGCCGTTGAAGGAGACGGTGTTCCCGCCGGCCGTGGTGGCGAATCCGGTGCCGGACACCGTGACGGCCGCGCCCGCGGGCGCATGAGCGGGTACCACACTGGTGATCGACACCGACGACGAGGCGTACCGATCGATCGAGGCAAGGTTGCCGGAGGCGTCATAGTTGTACCGGCCCGTCGACCCGCCCGCCTGGGTCACGCCCTTGAGCTGTCCCGCGGCGTCATAGGAATAGTCGACCGGATTCGACGGAACGGGCGCGGCGGCCGCATCCGCTGCCGGAACCTGCACACCGGACAACACCAGAAGCGCCGACAAGCCCAGCACGAACGCACGCCGCAAGGCAGGCACGATCCCCCCAAAGAAAACACCAAGTGAACAGCTCTGAATGGAACAGGAAACGCACGACCGAACCGCAAGAACGGCATGGATCACCCGAAACGGCGAACTCACCGAATCAGGACGCTAGATCAACCGGCGCAAAACGCACAAGATCACCCGCGGGCCGCCGGAGTACGAACGGGCACCACGAGAAGTATCAACGGGCCACCAGGGCCAGGAAAGCGGGCAAAACCGACGGGTGCGGCGGAGGTGGTCACCTGAACGAACCACAACCGACGTCGCAGTTCACGGTTGACATGGAGATCGCTATTTCAGTTCTTCACCAACAGCACGGCGGAACATTTTCGGCCGGTTCGGCCATTCGGCGGCGAAACGTTCGACGCAGCGGCACGGTGTGCGTTCAGCGGTGAACGGAACCTCCCGGCCCGTTGTGGTCCTCTCGATCCCGTGGTCTTCGCGCGACGGGTGGTCGATGGTGCAGAGCGAGTGGCAGTGCGGGTGGAACACCGGTTCACCTTGGAGGAAGCGGTCACCGGAATACTTGCGGCGGGGTGCGGTGATCCGCTCCGGGGCGTCGGCGAGTTGTCCGTCCGCCGGGTCCGTGCGGCGCTGCGGGACGTCGTGAGCGGACAGGCGAGGGAACGGCCGGGCGCGCGCCGGCACCGGCTCGCCGACGACGTACAGGCCGAGCTAGTCCGGATCCGGCTGTTCTCCGACCCGGCGACCGTGCCGCGGCCGCACCCGTACGAGTTCGTGGCGGTGTCCGTGGAACACCAGTTCACCCTCGACGAGGCCACTGCGGCCGTGATGGCGGCCAAGCCGATGGTGCGGCCGGGTCCGGGAAGGCACATCGTGCCGTTGACCGCGCGGGAGGTCCGGGAGGCGCTGTGCTTCGCGGCCCGGCACGGGACCTGCGGCACGCCGATCCGGCTGCGGCCCGAATCAGGCGACCCGGACCGGCTGGCCACCTGGACCCGGGACGAACTGATCCGCCTGCGAGTGTTCACCGGCCCGGCGACCGCCGCGACACCGTGATCACGGACGGTTACTCTTCGGGGACGATCGACCGGCCGGGAGGGATCCGTTGGAGTTCGAGGCGGGCGGCGGGCGGAAACCGTCGTTCCTGGGCAGGCTGCCGGAACGGGACCGCGCCGCGCTGCTGGCGCTGGGCCGCCCCCAGCGCCTCGGCGTGCGGGAACCGGTGCTGGCGGTGGGAAAACCCGGCACCGACGTGGTGGTCCTCGAATCCGGTCACGTCAAGGTGGCCTCGGCCGATCTCCAGGCCCGGCAGGTGATTCTCGACGTCGGCGGGCCGGGTGACATCTACGGCGAGGCGGCGGTGCTCTCCGGGCGGCCGCGGATGGCCGACGTGGTGGCGCTGGACGAGCTGTCCGTGCGCCGGATCGACGCCGGCAGTTTCCGGCGTTTCCTCCACGAACGCCCGTCGGTCACGCTGGAACTGCTCGTGCTCCAGTCCTGCCGGCTGTTCGACGCCCAGCAGGAACGCACCTACACCCGCGTGCCCGACGCCGTCACCCGGATCGCCCGCAGACTGGCCTATCTGGTGGACGTCTGCGCCACCGAGACCCGGCACGGCTGGCGCCTGGACGCCCCGCTCAGCCAGGAGGAACTGGCCGCGTTCATCCCGCTCGGCCGGACCACGCTGGCGACCGTGCTGGACCGGCTGCGCGAGCAGGGCATCATCAGCACCGGCCGCCGCGCACTAGCCGTTCTCGACCTGAAACGCCTGCTCATCCTGGCCGATATGTGATCCATATCACTGCACTGTGCCCGTTCCGCCGCTGGTTCTGTTCGCGGGTGAACAGAACCTCGGTCCGGTGCTCGCGAGACTCCTGTCTGTCACTGATCAGTGCATCCAGTGCAGGGGGACAGCGGTATGACCACGCTCACGGCCAGTCGGTACAACGCCCGGACGATGGCGGTGCTCGCCGTCGACATCATCGGGTCCTCGCAGGCCAGTGACGACCTGCTGGACCCGATGAAGACCGAGATGGAATCCCTGCTTGCCCAGGCGCTCGACACGGTCGGCCTGTCCTGGGACGAAGCGGCCCATATGCGGGAGACCGGGGACGGCTCGATGCTCGCCTACCCGGACCACCAGGCCGGGCAGGTCGCGGAGACCGTGTTCTATCTGGATCACCTGTTGCGTTCGCGCAACCGGTACCACCGCGTCCCGATGCGCGCCCGCGTGGCGGTGCATCTGGGGCCGATGGCCGAGCACCACCGTTACCACCGCACCTACATCACCCTGACCCGCCTGCTGAACGCGGGGCCCTTCGGCGAGGTGGTGCGGCACTGGTGCGAGATCGACCCGCTCGGCGAGCGGTTCGGGGCCGGGCTGGTGATCTCGAAAAGCCTGTGGCAGGCGGTGATCGAACCGTTCAGCGTCGCGCTGGTACCGCCTGCGCGCTGCACGCGGATCGAAGTCGTCACCCCGGATTTCACCGGCGAAGCCTGGATCCACCTGCCCGGCCTCGACGCCGAGGACACGCTCGCGCGCAGCCGCCCGCGATCGCGGGCGGCCATCCGCCCGGCGGCCGTCGAGCCCGCGCACAGCGAGCCGCCCGGTTCCGCCGAGCCCGCGCGCAACGGCACCCGCCTCAGCTCCAGTGCCTAGGCCCGGATTCCCCATGCGCATCGAGTGCAAGCAGCTGGTACCGCACGAACCATCCCGGCGCACACCCTGGGACCGGGTCCGGATCCACGACGAGCTGATCGCCGACCGCGCGGCGCGGGGCGACCGCGCGGCGTTCGGCGTCCTGGTGGGCCGCTATTCCTCCGCGGTCCACCACCTGGTGCGGCGGATGGTCCCCGAAGCCGAGGACACCGACCGCATCGTCATCGAAATCTTCCTCGCGGTCTGGCAGGAACTCCGCGATCCGGGCTGCCACAGAGGTTTCCTGCGCAGCCTCGGCCGTGCGCTCGCGGCCGAACTCCGGCGGCACCGGAGCGACTGAACCGATATGTCCACAGTGGACGGCCGGGTGAGCGTCACACCTCGATGTGCGAACCCATCACCACGGTCCGGTCCCGGGGCAGGGCGAAATGCTCGGCGGCGTCGGCGGTGATGTAGGAGGTCGCGATGAACAACCGTTTCCGCCAGCCGGCCATGGTGGGCTCGGGTCCGCGGCGCAGCTCGATCTTCGACAGGAAGTAGGACGCCCGCTCCAGATCCAGCGGCCCCTCGGTGTCCGCGGGCTTCAGCAAGGCGAGCGCGCGTGGCACGTCGGTGCTCTCCATGTACCCGAAGCTCGCGCTGACGTGGGTGATCCGGTCGTCCGCGTGGCCGAGGCCGTCGACCACGAACCGCTCCTCGTCCGGGACGCGCGGCACCTGCACGGTAACAATGGACAGCACCACGATGTGCTCGTGGCGGACGTGATTGTGCTCGGCGTTCGCGCGGAAGGCCAGCGGCGCCGTCTCGATACCGCGGTTGAGGAAGATCGCGGTGCCGGGCACGGGGACCGTCTCCAGCACGCCGGAGCGGAGGTCGTCGACGAACTCCTGCAGCGGTCCCTCCTCGCGGTCCCGCTGCGCGGTCACCACGGCACGGCCGCGCTCCCAGGTCTTCATCACGGTGAACGCGGTGAGCCCGATCAGCAGCGGCAGCCACGCCCCGTGCACCAGCTTGGTCATGTTCGCCGCCACGAACAGCAGATCCACCAGCAGCAACACTGCCGCACCCGCGCCCAGCAGCCAGCGCGGGACCTGCCACCGGCGAGCGGCGATGAAGAAGAACAACGTCGTGGTGATGGTGATCGTGCCGGTCACCGCCATGCCGAAGGCGAACGCCAGCGCGGCCGAAGTGCGGAACGCGAACACCAGCGTCAGCACCGAGACCATGAGCAGCCAGTTGATCCACGGCACGTAGATCTGGCCCGCCTCGGACTCGTTGGTGTGCACGACCCGCAGCCGCGGGAGGTACCCCAGCCGCGCGGCCTGCGCCGCCACCGAGTAAGCGCCGGTGATGACCGCCTGCGAGGCGATCACCGTGGCGGCGGTCGCCAGCAGCACCAGCGGAAGCCGTGCCCAGGACGGCACGAGCAGGAAGAACGGGCTGCTGATGTTCGCGTTGTCTTCGAGGATCAACGCGCCCTGGCCGAGGTAGCTGAGCGTGCAGGCGGGCAGGACCAGCAGCAGCCAGCCGCGGGTGATGGCCCGGCGGCCGAAATGCCCCATGTCGGCGTACAGCGCCTCGGCGCCGGTGACCGACAGGACGATCGCGGCGAGTGCGAAGAAGGCGATGTCGAAGTTCCCGGCGATGAAGCTCAGCGCGTACGTGGGCGACAGTGCCTTGAGGATGCCCGGATCGTGGGAGATTCCGCCGATGCCGCACAGGCCGATCACCGCGAACCAGGCGATCATCACCGGCCCGAAGACCCGGCCGACCGCCGCGGTTCCCCGGCGCTGCACCAGGAACAGCACGACGATGATCACCGCGGTGATCGGCACGATCAGATCGTCCAGATCGCTGGAGACCACCTTGAGGCCCTCGATCGCGGACAGCACCGAGATCGCCGGGGTGATCATGCTGTCGCCGAAGAACAGCGAGGCACCGAAGATCCCCAGCCCGGCAAGGAAGGCCGCGGCCTTGGCCCCGCCCCGGCCGCGCAACCGGCGCAGCAGCGTGATCAGCGCCATGATGCCGCCCTCGCCGTCGTTGTCGGCGCGCATGGCCAGCAGCACGTAGGTGAGGGTCACGATGATCATCACCGACCAGAAGATCAGCGAGACCACGCCGAGCACGTTGTCCGGGCTCACCGGCACCGGATGCGGGTCGGACGGGTTGAACACGGTCTGCAGCGTGTAGATCGGGCTGGTCCCGATATCGCCGAACACGACGCCGAGCGCGCCGATGATCACCGCGAGCCGGATCGCCTTCTTCCGCCCGTCCCGCGCGTGCCCGCTGGACACGCTTTCCTGCCGTACTTCGGCCACTCCCGGTCCTCCCGGATCCCGGGCGGGGCCAGCACCCCACCTCGGGCCGGACGATACCGACGATCACCACCCGGCGCCCGAGCATGACGCCGGGGGCACGGTGGGTTCTTGACGTTTTTTTAATGCGCCGTCCGGGTGGACTACGCCTGATGGCAGTCCCCTTCCAGGGGTTTCGGGTGTATAGGCGATCTGCAGCGAGGGCGTTCAGACGAGGGAAGCGCTCAGCCCGCCGTCGAGGACGTAGTGACTGCCGGTGACCCAGGAAGCGCGGTCGGACGCCAGGAAGACCACCACCTCGGCGATATCCCGCGGGGTGCCCAGCCGGCCCTGCTTCGCCGCGACGAGATCGCCGAACGGGGCCTGGGTCACCGCCTCGAAATCGGGGACCAGGCGCTCGACCATCGCGGTGTCGGCGAAACCGGGACAGACCGCGTTGACCCGGATGCCCGCCGCGCGCATCTCGACCGCGGCGACCCGGGTCAGCTGGACGACCGCGGCCTTCGTGGCGCAGTAGGACCCCAGCAGCGGGCTGCCGCCCAGCCCGGCGACCGACGACATGTTGACGATGTTGCCCTTGGACTCCATCAGGTACGGCGTCGCGGCCTTCATCGCCACGAAGGTGCCGCGCACGTTGACCCCGAAGATCTTGTCGAAGCTCTCCGTGGACTGCTGCAGCAGCGGCGACGAGACCTCGATCCCGGCGTTGTTGACCAGGACGTCGAGGCCACCGAGCAGCTCGGCCGCCCGTGCCACCGCGGACTGGACCTGTGCCTCGTCGGTCACGTCGCAGTTCGCGACGCCGGCCGCGCCGATCTCCCCGGCCGTCTGCTTGGCCGCTTCGGCGTTCCTGTCGCTCACCACGACCCGTGCGCCGCGCTCGGTGCACAGCGCGGCGATCGCTTTGCCGATCCCGGCGCCGGATCCGGTGACGAAGACCCGCTTTCCGTCAAGTTCGGGCATGTCGCGTTCCTTTCGCTTGGTCAGGTCTCGTCGACCTTGGGCAGGATCTCTTCTTTGAGGCGCTTCATGTCGTCCAGCGTCTTCGACACCGGCACGTCCTGGAACGGCGGCCAGAGGAACGGCATCGTCAGCCCCGCCTCGCGGTAGCGCTTGAGCTGGTCGGTGAGCTGCCCGGCCGAGCCCACCAGCAGGTTGCTGCCCTTGCCCAGCGGGCTCTGGTCGGCGTCCTCCTCGGTGATCACGAACCAGATCATGCTGGAGATCTCCAGCTCGTCCACCGAGCGCGGGGTGTCCAGCTCGGCCAGCTCACGCTGGATCTCGGTGCGCCAGGTGCGGATGTCCTCGGGCGAGTCCTGGATGCCGATCCAGCCGGACAGGCCGTACTTCGCGATCCGGGTGGCCGCGCGCTTCGGGTCCTTGAGGCCGCTGAAGAAGATCGGCGGATGCGGCCGCTGCACCGGCTTGGCGCCGAATCCGCTGGGCCCGAAGTCGGCGAACTCGCCGTGGTATTCGAACACCTCGTTGGTCCAGATGCCCTGCAGGATCTCCAGAGTCTCGCGGACGTGCTTGTTGCGCTTGGGAAAGATGTGCGAAGCACTGGCCGCGGCGAACTCCTCCGGCATCCAGCCCGCCCCGACGGCCACGTTGAGCCGCCCGCCCGCGAGGTGGTCGATGGTGGCCAGCTCGGCGGCGAGCACGCCGGGCGAACGGTAGGGCGTGTCGATCACGCTCATCCCGATGCGGACCTTCGAGGTCTTCGCGGCCAGCCACGGGATGAGGGGCATGCCCTGCAGGAACTCCCCGCGCGAGCTGACCGGAAGTCCTTTGGGGAAGCCGGGAATCATGCCGAAGGCGTACTGCAGCTCTTCGCGGTCGGAAGCCTCGGGCACGATGATCCGGTCGAGCGTCCAGACCGAATCGAAGTCCAGGTCCTCGGCTTGCGCGGTGAGCTGCGCCAGCTCGGCCACGGTCACCTTGTCCCGGAAGTTGGGCAGATAGAGCGCGAGTTTCATGGTGGGGCTGCCTCCTTGTCGCGGGTTGTCTCTCAGGTGCCGGAGAACGTCCGGCGGATGTCGGCCTTGAGCACCTTGCCGATCGTGGAGCGGGGCAGCTCGGTCCAGATCTCGATCTGCTTGGGTGCCTTGACGCTGCCGATGCGCTCCTTGACGAACGCGATCAGCTCGGCGGCGTCCAGCCCGGCGCCCGGCCGCAGCTCGACGACCGCGGTGACGCGCTCGCCCCACTTCTCGTCCGGCAGGCCGATCACCGCGCAATCACGCACCGCCTCGTGGGCCAGCACCGCCTGCTCGACCTCGGCCGAGTAGACGTTGAACCCGCCGGTGATCACCATGTCCTTGGCACGGTCCACGATGTGCAGATAGCCTTCGCCGTCGAGAAAACCGATGTCGCCGGTGTGGTGCCAGCCATACACGCCGGCCTCGGCGGTGGCCTCGGGATCGCGGTAGTAGCCGGCCATCACCAGCGAGCCGCGCACGCAGATCTCGCCGCGTTCGCCGCCGGGTACCGGCTGTCCCTGCTCGTCCAGAATCGCCACCGTGACCAGCGGCGAGGGTCGTCCCGCCGAGGACAACCGTCCCGTGTGGACGGTTCCGTCCGGGTGGCGGTGCTCGGCGGGCGACATCGTCGAGATCATCATCGGCGCCTCGGACTGCCCGAACAGCTGCCCCATCGGGCCGATCCGATCGAGCGCCTCGGCCAGCCGGGTGACCGACATCGGCGCCGCGCCATACCAGAAGCACTGCAGGGAGGACAGATCCGTGCGGTCCAGCGCCTCGTGGCCGAGCACCAGGTAGATCAGCGTCGGCGGCAGGAAAGTGTGCGTAACCCGGTGCCGCTCGATCAGTGCAAGGAACCGGCCGACGTCCGGCTTGGGCATGATCACGATCTCGCCGCCGCGGGCGAGGACCGGCAGGCACAGCACCCCGGCCGCGTGCGTCAGCGGGGCGAGCGCGAGGAACACCGGCGCGCCGTCGAACGGGTAGCTCATCAGCGTGATCGCCGACATGGTCTCCAGATTGCGCCCGGTGAGCATGACCCCTTTGGGCCGTCCGGTCGTGCCGCCGGTACCGACCAGCGCGGCCACGTCCCCGGGCTGCTCCGCGGCGACGGCGGGATCTTCGCGGGCGGCCGCGAGCCACTCGTCGAAACCCCGGGCGCGCTGGTCGCCCTCGCCGAACCGGATCAGCGTGGTCAGCTTCAGCAGGTCCGGCGCGATGCGGGCGATCAGATCGTCGAACGCCGGTTGGTAGAACAAGGTCGAGCAGTCGAACAGATCGAGCAGCTCCGCGTTCTCCCCCGCCGCGTTGCGCGGATTGATCGGGCACCACACCGCGCCCGCGCGGGAGATGCCGAAGACGCAGGTGAACGCCGTCGAGTCGTTGGCGGACAGGATGCCGACCTTGTCCCCCGGCGCGACCCCCGAACGGCGCAGCGCGCGGGCGACCGCCTCGGCCAGGCCGAGGACCTCCCGGTAGGAGCGGGAGACCCCGTCGAGGGTCAGGCAAGGCGCGGCAGGGTCGAGGGAGGCGCCCTTTTCCAGGTAGAAGAACAGCGACATCTTCGTCCTCCGGCGTTCCGGCAAGCGCACCCTGGCTGCTGACGACCCTGACCGCTTTTTGGACGAATGTCAAGATTTTCTTGGACGAGTGGTCAGAACGCGCCCTGGGGTGCCTGTCCGCCACGCCCCGCCGAGCCACCGGCCGCCCTCTGTCCATTTCGGACCCGGCAGCAGGGTGGAAAAGCCCTCAATCCCCCATTTCGGTGAACGGCTCTCAGCCTGCCCACAGCGCCGATCCGCGACGGTGAGGGCGTGAGAGTCGATCGACCGGGGCGGCTGCCCCGCGCGCGGCGGACGAGGATCGCCGGGCGGGTGTCGCCGGCCGCGACGCCGGTGCTCGCCCTGACCGGCTACGGCTGGGCGAGCCATCACGGTTTCGTGTCCGGCCTGCGGACGTCCGGCGTGCTCAACGGTGCCTCGACCTCCGCCGGCGGGGACACCGACATCCCGATCATGGGCCTGGATTCCCGGCTGGACGCGACGCCGAACAGGCCGTCGCGTTCGTGCGCCGGCGCCGGGACTACGTGCACCCCTCACTCGGCATCCCGGCCGGACATGTCCGGATCGAGCTGGGGACCGACTACCCCTCGACCGATGACTCGGCGGCCAGTGGTGGCCTTCCGGCCGGCGGCGGCACGGCGTCCCCGAATCCGTCCACACCGGACCCTTCGGGTGGACTTTCCCCGCTCAGCGGCGGAGCAATCCCGTGCGTGAAGTGACCTGCAACGCCCGGCGGCGGCCCCTGGCGGTCCGGTTCGCCGGTTTGCTCGCAGTTCTGGTCCTGGCCGTGGGGTGGGTGCTGCTCGCCTCGCGACTGACGCAACCGTTCAAGAGCGCGACGACCACGACAGTGCCCCCTATGCAGGTGAGCGCGGCGAGCGTCGCACCGGGTTCGGCGACGCCCGCCTCCGCGGACAGCGCCGGAACCCGGCCGTCCACCTTGGCGGGTCTGGCCGGCTGGGCACACCGGGTGGCGCGGGTGACCGGAGTCCCGGCTCGCGCACTGGAGGCCTACGGCAACGGCGAGCTGCGAATCCGTGCGACGCGCCCGGACTGCCGGCTGTCCTGGGCGACCCTCGCGGGCCTCGGCCGCATCGAATCCGACCACGGTCAGTACGGCGGGGCGAAGCTCGGGGCGGACGGCCGCCCGTCCGTCCCGATCGTCGGCACTCCGTTGCCCGGCGCGCCGGGCAGCCAGGGCCACACCCATGCCCGCGCGCTGGGCCCGATGCAGTTCATGCCCGGCACCTGGTCCCATTGGGGCACCGGCGATCCGCAGCAGATCGACAATGCGGCGCTGGCCGCGGCCCGCTACCTGTGCGCGGGCGGCCACGATCTCGGCACTGCGGCAGGCTGGTGGTCGGCAGTGCTCTCGTACGACGATTCGGTCGAGTTCGCGCGGAAAGTCTTCACCGCGGCCGACCGGTACGCCCGCGCGACCGCGCATCTCGGGGGCTGAACCGCCGCTCCTGCGGTCAGGATTTCCACGGCGTGGCACCGGCGTGGTCGGCCTTCAGCGTGGTGGTCAGCGGGCCGAGAATGCCGGGATCGGTGGTGATCAGGCCGAGTTCGCGGTTGCCGTTGAGCGAGGCGTTGGAGAAGTTCTCCGAACCGACGAACGCGGAGGCGCCGGATTGCCCGGCGTCGGCGATGATCACCTTGGCGTGGATATAGAGCTTGGCGGACCGTGCGTAGACGCCGATGTCCGCGCCGGCCGCGGCCAGGGTATCGAAGTTCTCGGTCCAGCTGGAACTGGTGGTCATCGTGATTTCGACGTCGACCCCGCGTTTCGCCGCGGCGCCGAGCGCCTGCACCACGTCCGGGTCCGCCATTTCCTCGTTCTCCACGGCCAGGCTCGTCTTGGCGCCGTTGATCAGGGCCAGCAGCGCGGACCGGGAGTTCGTCGGCGACCAGACCAGATCGGCTCCGGCAGGCGGAGTGATCGCGGTATCGGTGAAGTCCGCGCCGAAGACTTTCTCGATCGCCGCGACGTCCGCGGAATCGTGGTCGGTCACGCCGAAGTCACGACCGGTCGCGTAATAGCGGGAAGTCAGGTTGCCGGACAGGATCAGGGAAGTCCCGCCGTCGTCGGTGATGGTCTTCTGATGTGTGGCCTTGAACCCCGGCGGCGCCCAGACGACCTGGACACCGTGCCCGGACAAATAGGTGAAAGCCGCCTGATTGTGCTTTTTCTCCCGATTCTGGTCAAGAATCACCCGCACCCGCACACCCCGCGCGGCGTCGGCGGCGAGATCCTGTTCCGCGGTGGTGTCGGCCAGCTCGTACATCGTCATGTCCAGCGAAGTCTTCGCCGCGGAGATGAAGTCGTACACCGATTTCCACTGGTCGTCGGGTTCGGTCACCAGCGCGGAACCGGCCGCCTGCGCCGGTGGCGCGAACGGCAGCGCGGCAGCCACCAGCGCCGCCACCACGAAGACCGGAATCCGCCGGGAGAATTCGGCACAGCGCATGACAGCCCCCCGAATCGCAATTCAGAAACCTGATAGACGATCTGGCAGTCATGTTCTAACAGGATTCGCCCGGGCCTGGCAATACTCCATATTCCCGATCGGAATCGCGCCGCGAACCGGATATACCCGCATACCCGCGCAGAATGGCACGGACCACCCGAATCGGGACCCGTTTTCACACCCGCAGCGGCGCCGGAAGCGGTTCCGCGTGAACCACGTGCAGGCTGCTCACCGCACGAGTCAGCGCGACGTACAACCGTTGCAGACCATGGGGCTCCGCCGCGACGATCCGGGCCGGTTCGACGACCACCACGGTGTCGTACTCAAGCCCTTTCGCGAGCGAGACCGGGGCCAGGGTCAGCCGCTCCGCCTCCAGAAGATCGTCGCCCAGCACCGTGTACGGCAGCCCGACAGCGGCAAGTTCCCGTTGCCAGGCAACGACATCCTCGTCTGCAGCAAGCACGCAGACGGAGCCTTCACCGGCCAGCGCACGCTCACAGGTCTCGACGACCACCCGCACCGGAGTGCCGGTCCCGATCACCCGGAGCGCGTTTTCGCGCCGCCGGAAGGATTTCGGCCCGGACAGACCAGGGGCGATGTGCGGGAGCAGCCGGGCCGCGAAATCGAGCACCTCGGCCGGCACCCGATACCCGCGGTCAAGCACCTCCACCGTGCCATCCGGGCGATCCAGCCAGGCCAGCACGGCCGCCCAGTCCCGCACCGCGAACGGGCTCGTCGCCTGCGCGAGGTCGCCCAGCACGGTGCCCGCCCCCGCCATCCTCCTGGCCACCGCCCGGAGGTGCATGGGACTGAGATCCTGCGCCTCGTCGAGCACGATGTGCGCCATCCGGGCCGGGCGGCCGAGCAGGCCCGCCACCTCGTCGATGAGCGCCAGATCGAGAGACGACCACCGCATCGACCGCACACTACGCGGCCGTGGGGCGAGCACGATCGCCCGCTGGTCCACTTCGGACAGCACACCCGCCGCCGCGACGGCCAGCTGTCCGGGATCGGCGAGCAGCTCGAAGACCAATCGGGCCGGATCGACGGCCGGCCACACCCCGCGCACCGCGCGGCGAATCCCCGGAGTTTTGCCCAGTTCAGCCAGCGTGGCGGTGGTGCCGGAGCCGCACTCCATCCGGCGCAGCACGGCATGGGCCAGCCGCTGGGCGTACAACTTGCGGCCTGCGCCGTACCCCATGCCGCGTTCGAGCACCCGCGCGAGTTCCTCCGCCTGATCCTGCTCGGACAACCGCCAAATGCGGTGCCGATACTTGATTTCGGCCTCTTCTTCCGGCTCGCGGCGCTGCGCCCACAGGTGCCGCCGGAGCACCTCGGCCATCGCCGCGCCGCCCTTGACCCGAGCCGCCTGCGGATCGTCCACTTTGGTCACTTCGATACCCGGACCGGTCAGGTCGTCGATTGTCAGCTGCCGGACCTCCACCTCCCCCAGCGTCGGCAGCACGGTGCGGATGTATGCCAGGAACGCGCTGTTCGGCCCGATCACCGCCACCCCGCCGTCCTTGCGCAGCCGCTCCCGTTCGGAGAACAGCAAGTACGCCAGCCGATGCAGGCCGACGGCGGTCTTTCCGGTCCCGGGCGCGCCTTGGATGCAGACCGTCTCGTTCACCGGCGCTCGGACCAGCCGCATCTGCTCGGGCTGGATGGTGGCGACGATGTCGCGCATCGGCCCCTGTCGGGGCCGCTCGATCTCCTTCACCAGCAACCCATTCGCGGTGGAAGTGGCAGGCGCGCCCTCGATCGGCTCATCCTCGAAGGCGCTCAGCTCGCCGGACCGGTCGAACCCGTACCGGCGGCGGACCCGCACCCCCATCGGCTCTGGCGGTGAAGCTTCGTAGAACGCGCGGGACAGGGCGGCACGCCAGTCGATGACGATCGGCACGCCCTCCGCGTCGCGCACCCCTCGCCGGCCGACGTAGAGGAAATCACTGTCGCCCGTGCGGGTATGCGCCATCCCCTCGTCGGCCAGGCTTTCCTTGCCGGGCCGGTCGTCGAAGACCGCACCCGCCGCGTAGTCCAGCCGACCGAAGAAGAGCGGCGCGCCGTCGAAGCCGGACAGGTCTTCGACGACCTTCTTCCGGAACTCGCGCAACGCGTGGTTGAAGTACTTGTCCACCACGGCGTCGCCCTCGGCGGCTCCTCCGACCAGCATCGCCGTCGCCTCGCCGCGCATCCGGCACAGCTTGGCCCGGCACAGCGCCATGAACTCCCGCTCCGCCCGGATCTCCTCCCCACCGGTCATCCCGCACCCCCCGCGGTCTGTTTGTAATAGTTCATTTAGACTATACTAACCGGACCACCCCGGGAAGGGAACGACTGTGCGCACGTTGACCACGCTGGGCCTGACCGTGCTGCGGCTGCTCGCCGAGCGCCCGCAGCACCCGTACGAGCTGCGTCAGCAGATCCGGGAACAGGGGCTCGACCGGATCGTGAAGGTCACCCACGGCGCGCTCTACCACACGGTGGAGACGCTGGCCAAGGCCGAACTGACCCGCCCGGTCGAGACCGTGCGCGAAGGGAAACGCCCGGAGCGGACCGTCTACGAGATCACGCCTGCCGGGCTCGAACTGGCCCACGATCGGCTGCGCGAACTGCTGGTCACCCTCACCCCGGAGTATTCGAGCTACTGCGCCGCGCTCGCCTTCATGTCGTTGCTGGCACCGGAAGACGCCATGAAGCGGCTCGAACTCCGGTGCGTGCTGCTCGCAAGTGAGCTGGCCGCTTCGCAGACAGCGTACGACACCGTGGTCAAGCGGGGAACGCCGCCGATCGCGCTGGTGGAGATGCGGCACCAGCAGGCACACCTGCGGGCCGATCTCGACCTGACGCGCTCACTCGTCGAGGACATCCGTGACGGGCGGCTGAGCTGGGGGTGACCAGCCCGGGTCTGCTCCGGACATGCCCCAGCGGCGCTGTGAAGGGACCCTTCACAGCCGCTGAGTCCGTGAAGGGACCCTTCACAGCTTCAGCACCTATTCGGGCCGCGACGTGATCTCCCGCAGCACGGCGGGATCGGCCTTCGGCTCGCGAGCGGCGGTGAGCAGGCCGTTGGTCTCCTGCTCGGTATCGGTCAGCTGCGTGTAGCAGAACCCGGCCACCGCAGCACAATCCAGCAGCGCACCGGTGAGGTCGCGGTAACGTTCGACGAGGTCTTCCGGCGAACGCGCCGTGCTGTAGCCGTACCAAAGCTCGTCGTCGGCCGCGTAGCTGACACCGCCGTATTCGCTGAGCATGATGGGCTGACCGGCCCGGCGGACGTCGCCGAGGTGAAGACGCCGCCCGCCGGGCCGGATCGTCCGCAGCACTTCGTCGATTGTGGACGGGTCGGCGTAGCGTCGCTTGAGGACATCTCCGGTCGGCGCGTAGTCGTGCACGGTCCAGATGTCGCTGCTGACGTGTTCCCAGCCGTCGTTGGAGATGACCGGGCGGCTCGGGTCGAGAGCACGGGTGAGCCGGTACAGCGCGGCCACGTAGTCCTGCTGGTCCGCACGAGTGGCCACTTCGGACACTCCCCAGCTCTCGTTCACCGGGACCCAGGTGACGATCGACGGGTGACTGGCATCGCGTTCGACGGCTTCCGTCCACTCGCGACTGAACCGGTCGATGGCAGTCGGCGAGAAGGCAAAGCTGCTCGGCATCTCCCCCCACACGGCCAGACCTAGCCGATCACACCAGTACAGGAACCGCGGGTCCTCGACCTTCTGGTGAATGCGGACCCCGTTGAAGCCGAGCGATTTGATCAGCTCGACCTCTTCGCGCAACGCCTCCGCGCTGGGTGCGCTCAGGTGACTTTCCGGCCAGTAGCCCTGTTCCAGTACCATGCGCAGGAAGTACGGGCGGCCGTTGAGCAGGAAATGCCCGTCTGCGGTGCCGACCTCGCGGAAACCGAAGTAGCTGCGCACCGCGTCGGCGGCGACGCCCTCGTGCAGCAGGGTGATCTCGGCATCGATCAGCGCCGGATGCTCGGGACTCCACAGCAACCGGCCGCTCCGCCTGCTGTCCCTGGCCGCGGGCAACGCGATACGTTCGGTCAGCTCACCGCCTTCGGGCACCCGGAACGTGCTGTCCGCCAGGATTTCCTCGCCGAGGCGGAGTACCACCCGGGCCGCCAGCCGATCGTTCCGCTTCCCTCGCGCGCACAGTCGCAATGCGACACTGCCTTCACTCACTTCGGGCGTCCAGCGAAGGGATTCGACCCGCCGGGCGGGCACGGTCTCCAGCCACACCGGTTGCCAGATACCGCTCGTACGGTGGTACCAGATGTCGGTCGGCGCGTCGCCGGAGTGCTGCTTTCCGCGTGGCTGCGCCGGATCACGGGGCTCGTCCTCGGCCCGCACGACCACGACCTGTTCCTCGCCGGCCGGGTGCAACGCGGCGGTGATGTCGGCGCGGAAGCCGACGTGCCCACCCTCGTGCGAGACCACGACCTGACCGTTGACCCACACCGTGGCCCGGTAGTCGACTGCGCCGAAGTGCAGCAGCACCCGCTCCCCCGGCCCCGGCGCGACCCGAAACTCCCTGCGGTACCACAGGATCGGGTGCTCGCCGCGGTCCCCGATGCCGCTCGCGGGCGACTCCGGCGGAAACGGCACGGTGATCGTCCGGTCGAAGTGCGCGGAGTCTCGCCACCAGTGCCCGTCCCACCCCTCGTCGGCGTCGTCGTAGCCGAACCACCACTGTCCACAAAGGTCGGTCCAGTGCTCGCGGACGAGCTGCGGGCGGGGGTGCACCGGGTCGGTCACAGAGTTCCTTTCGCCGTCCGGGCGGGCGCGGAGCTTTCCCGCACCACGAGTTCGTAGCCGACCTCGGTGCGCACGGGTTTGCGCACCGGGCCGTCGGTTTCGATGCGATCGGCCAGCAGGCCCACGGCCTGCCTGGCGACCTCCGGCTTGTCCGGCGAGACCGAGGTCAGCGACGGCACGCCATAGCGGCCCTCCTCGGTGTCGTCGAAGCCGACCACCGCGAGGTCTTGCGGCACTCGGACGCCGACCTCGTGCGCCGCCCGCAGCGCGCCGAGCGCGAGCATGTCGCTGAAACAGAACACCGCGTCGGGCGGCTCCGGCAACGCGAGCAGCCGACGCATCGCGTCGGCGCCTTCCTGCGGGGAGAACTGCGCGGCCGGGGCGACCAGCTCGGGCGTGCCGGCCGCCTGCACCGCCTCCCGATAGCCACGCAGACGCAGATGCGCGGTCGCCGAGGCGGGGCCTTGCTGCGCGCCGATCGCCGCGACCCGTTTCCGGCCGGTCGCCAGCAGATGCCCGGTGGCTTCCCGAGCGGCCGCGACGTTGTCGATCAGCACGTGGTCAAAGGTGTGCGCGTAGTCCCGTTCACCCAGCAGCACCACCGGAACCCGGCCGGGCTTGCCGGACAGGTCCGCCTGGCTCAACGCCAGCGGGCTGAGAATCACGCCGTCGAGCAGCGTGGACCCGAGGCCGCGCGCCATGGCCAGCTCGGCACTGCGTTCGCCGTTGGTGAGCTCGATCAGCACCGTCATGCCGTGCCGCCGGGCCTGCGCGATGACGGCGGTCGCCAGCTCGGCGAAGTACCGCGCGGCCAGATCGGGCACGGCGAGCGCGATCACGCCGGTGCGCCCCGCCCGCAGCTGCCGCGCGGACAGGTTCGGCTGGTAGCCCAGCTCGTCGATCACCGCCTGCACACGCAGGCGCGTCCCGGGAGCCACCCGGTCGAAATCGTTGACCACATTGGACACGGTCTTGATCGAGACCCCGGCCCGCGAGGCGACGTCCTGCAACGTGACTCGTCCACCCACATCAGGAGATTACAACGTTGTACCACCCGATCGCAACGCACCGTCTCCCGTGCCGGAAAATCCTTGCTGGACGGTTGACCCTCGGCCCCCTTCGGCTTGCAACGTTGTAACCGGTGGTGGTCCGCCACCCCGGCTCTCCCTCGGCTAGGCGGCACGTATGCCCGCACGCAGCAGTGACGCCGCGGACGGTCCGGCCACCGGCGCTCCCCTGCGACGGGTGGTCGTCGCCAGTTTCATCGGCGCGACCTTCGAGCCGTGCATGATCGGAGACGATATCCGCGCCGGCCCGCCCGCCGCCGTGCCACGCGGGCCACCCGCCGCCGGAAGTCCGATGTGGACATACCAGCGGTGACCGGGTGGATCCGGCCAGTTGATCCGGAGGCGTATCATCGGGGCAGTCAGGGGCGCGTTCGCAGCGAGTGACCGGGGTTCGAGGAATGTCAACAGCAGTGGGCGGATCGGCGAAACACGGAGCGCGGCCACGGCGGCGGGTCAGTCCCCCGGTGCCACCCGACCTCGCCACCGCACCCGGCTACGGCGCCCGGCGGATGTACCAGGCCTACCTCGCGGCGTGGAACCGGCATGTCGACCCGGTGCTGACCGGCCCGCAGTTCGCGGTGCTCTCCGCGGTGCGCGCCTACCCCGGCCACGACCAGACCTCCCTGGCCAACGCCGTCGCCCTGGACACCTCGACCATGGCCGACGTATGCCGCCGCCTGGAGAAACGCGGCCTGATCGCCCGCGGCCCCGCCCCGCACGACGCCCGCGCGAAGGTCCTCACCCTCACCGACGAGGGCGCCGAGGCGTTCCGCGAGGTCACCCACCGCACCCGCCGGCTGGACGAGGTCCTCCTCGCCCACTGCCCACCCGGCCGGCGCGAGGAGGTGGCCGAACTGCTCAACGACCTCGGGCAGCTGTGGGAAGCGGTCGCCGAACAGCCCGAACTCTGACCAGTCCCCCTGAGCGGCCGGGCTTCGACCGGGCTTCGGCCGACGGGCCAGGCAAGCCGTGAAGGGCACCTTCACGGACTCCAAGTCCGTGAAGGTGCCCCGGCAAAGTTGGTCGGGGGCCCGGCAGCGGGCGATGCGGAGGTGTGTGTGCGACCACCTCGTGGCGTGCGCCGGACCGGTTTCGGGTCCGTGAAGGGTCCCTTCACAGCCTTCCCGGCGCCACCCCGCACCCCGGGGGCACCGATCCCCGGCTCGGTCAGGCGGCAACGATCCCCTATCTGCCTGCTCCAGCGGAAACTTCCCACCGACTATTGCGCATCCGGATAATACGTGTTCGGATTATCTGCGTAACGACAGCGAACGGGAGGTGCTCGTGGCGGCCAAGCAGTCCTTCGAGGTGGTGATCGCCGGGGGTGGGCTCGGCGGTCTCTGTGCGGCGTTGTCCTTGCGGCAGCGGGGTCTGCGGACCACCGTCGTGGAGGCGGCGCCCCAGCTGGGCGAGATCGGCGCGGGCATCCAGACCGCGCCGAACGCGAGCCGGATCCTGCTCGGGCTCGGGCTGCGGGCGCGGCTGGAGCGGATCCGGTGCGAACCGCAGGACCAGGTCCGGCGCCGCTGGGCGGACGGCAGCATCATCGCGCAGCTGCCGCTCGGGCAGCGGGTCGTCGAACAGTACGGCGCACCCTACTGGCACTACCACCGCGCGGATCTGCACAGCGTGCTGCTGGACGCGTGCGTCGACCCGGACGGGCCGGGGCCGGTGGTGCAGCTGGCGACCGACGCCCGGGTCACCGGGCTGGACCGGACCGACCCGCAGCGGCCCGCGGTATGCACTGCCGATGGGCGCCGGTTCGCCGGCGACGTCGTGGTCGGCGCGGACGGGATCCGTTCCGCGGTAAGGGATCTCGCCGGTTTCGACGATACGCTCGCGTTCTCCGGGGAAATGGCCTACCGCGCGCTGATCCCGGGCGATCTGATCGCCGCCGACCCGGCCACGCGGTTCCTGCTCGACCGCTACCACTCCACGATCTGGTACGGGCCGGGCAAGCATCTCGTGCACTACCTGATCCGCGGCGGCGAGTACCTGAACGTGGTCGCGATCGTGCCCTGCACCGAAAACGTCGCCCGGGACTGGAGCGCACCGGCCACGGCGGAGCAGCTGGCCGCCGAGTACGCCGACTGGGACGACCGGGTGCCCACCATGCTCGCCAAGGCCAAGGACGACGTCTCGGTCTGGGCGATGTACCGGCGCCGCCGCGATCCCGTGTGGGTGGACGAGCGCGTGGCATTGCTCGGTGACGCGTGCCATGCGATGCTCCCCTACCAGGCACAAGGTGCCTCACAGGCGATGGAGGACGCGGCCGTGCTCGCCGAGGAGCTGGGCCAGGTCACCCGGGACGGGATCGACGCGGCACTGGCGCGCTACGTGCACCGCCGGGCCAAGCACGCCGGGATGGTGCAGGACGCGTCCCTGCAGAACATGCGCTTCTACCACCTGCCCGACGGTCCCGAGCAACGCGAGCGCGACGAGAAGCTGCGCAGTTTCGACGGCGAGTCCGATGTGTCCTACGACTGGCTGTGGAACGGCACGCCGCTGCGCGACCCCGACAACGAATCCATCCACTACCAATTCGCCCGCTGACCGGCAAACGGCCACGCACACTTCGCGAAGGAGCAAGCCATGCGTACCGGAGACCAGGTCGTCCAGGACCTGCCATGGAGATGGCGGGTACAAGGGAAGATCTTCCTGATCGGTGGCCTCGGCTACATGTTCGATGCCTGGGACGTCGCCCTCAACGGGTTCCTGACCCCGTTGGTGGGCACTGAATTCGGCCTGTCCGCCGGAGGAAAAGGACTGGTCGCCACGGCCAACCTGATCGGTATGGCGGTCGGCGCGGTGGCCTGGGGTACGGTCGCGGACCGGATCGGCCGCAAGCGCGCGTTCAGTATCACGCTGCTGCTGTTCGCCTTCTTCTCGGTGCTCGCCGCGCTCTCGCCCAACATCGAGGTGTTCCTGGCCCTGCGGTTCCTCGCCGGGGTCGGGCTCGGCGGCTGTATTCCGGTGGACTACGCGATCGTCAGCGAATTCTCGCCACGGCGCCAGCGTGGCCGGGTACTGTCCGCAATGGACGGATGGTGGCCGATCGGGACCACATTGGCCGGTGCGTCGGCGACGCTGCTGCTGCCGGTCTCCGGGAACTGGCGCTGGATGCTGGTGCTGATGATCCTGCCCGCGCTGCTGTTGTTCTGGGCGCGCCGCGGGGTGCCGGAGTCACCGTTGTACTTGGTGCGCAAGGGCCGCGAAGCGGAGGCCCGGCTGGTGATCAACGATCTCGTCGCCCGCACCGGTGCGAAGCCGGAGCCGTACCGGATCCCGCCGCCGGTCGTCGAGGACACCCGTGGCCGCGGCCTGTTCGCCGCGGTCGACCAGCTCCGTCGCGTGTGGACGTTCAACCCGCGGATCACGGGGGTCGCCTGGGCGCTGTTCGTCTCGGTCATGCTGGTCTACTACGCCGCGCTGAGCTGGATGCCCTCGATCCTGCGGGCGCAGGGGTTCGGCGAGATCGCCGCGTTCGGCTCGACCACGCTGATGAACGCGCTCGGGGTCCTCGGCGTGGCGATCGCGATCCTGCTGGTGGACCGGGTGGGCCGCAAGCGGATCATCGCCGTGGCCGGCCCGCTCACCGCGATCACCCTGGTGATCTTCTCCCTGGTGCTGGGTTCGGCCGGGGCGGCGGTGGCGGCGATCGCCGCGTTCGGCTTATTCTCGCTGGTGGTGATCCCGGTGATGTACGCCTACGTTTCCGAGCTGTACCCGACGGAGCTGCGCGCGTCCGGGTTCGGCTGGGCCTCCTCGGCCAGCCGGGCGGTGACCGGGTTCGCCCCGCTGTTGTTCGGCAGTGTGCTGTGGCCGGTGCTGGGCCTTCCGCTGACCTTCGCGCTGCTGGGTGTGCTGGTCGTCGCGGCGGTGCTGTTCATGCTCTTCGCCGCGCCGGAGACGCGCGGCCGCGAACTGGACCGGATCACCACCGAAGCCGAGCCGGCGGCCCCGGTCCTCGAGGTCAATCCGTGAAACCTGCCGCTTTCGAGTACCACCGGGCGCACGACGTCGCCGACGCGCTGGGCCTGCTCGCCGGGCTCACCGCGCGGGGGCGGGAGCCGAAGCTGCTCGCCGGCGGGCAGAGCCTGCTGCCGATGATGAACTTCCGGTTGGCCCGGCCCAGCGATCTGGTCGATCTCGGCCGGCTGCGGGAGCTGCCCGAGCTGACCGCGATCGAGCAAACCGGGGCACAGCTTCGGCTCGGCGCGATGGTCACCCATCGCCAGGTCGAGCTGGCCGGGCTCGGAGCGGGGTTCGCGGTGCTGAGCCGGGCCATGCGTTACGTCGGGCACCTGCCGATCAGGTCCCGCGGCACGGTCGGCGGCAGTCTCGTGCACGGCGACGCGACCGCGGAGTGGTGCCTGCTCGCCCTGCTGCTGGACGCGGTCGTGGTCGCCGAAGGCCCGGGCGGCAGCAGGGAGATCCCGGCGAGCGAGATGTTCCACGGCTTCTACACCACCGCCGTCGAGCCGGACGAAGTGGTCACCCAGGTGCGGTTCACCCGCCCGTCACCCCGGGCGGAGCTGACCGAGTTCGCCCGCCGGGCCGGGGATTTCGCCACGGTCGCGGCCGCGGTGTCGCTGGATGGGGGACGGGTGGTGCTCGGCGGCGTCGCACCCGCGCCCATCCGGGTACCCGAAGCGGAAGAGGTGCTCGCCGGGGCGGAGCCGGGGCCGGACCTGTTCGCCGCGTGCGGGCAGGCCGCGGCCGAGGCGATCGACCCGCCCGGTGACGCGGCAGGCAGCGCGGATTACCGCCGCGCACTGACGAAAACACTGGTCACGCGCAGCCTCACCCAAGCCTGGCAGAACGGAGGGAACGCATGAACAGCACCATCGGCGACGCGTCCCTTCTCCTCTCGGAGGTGGCGACGTGAGCGCGGAGTTCGACGGCCGCCGTGGCCGCTGGATCGGCGCGCCGGTGCGGCGGCGCGAGGACCCGCGCCTGGTCACCGGCCGCGGGCGATTCCTCGACGACATCCACCTGCCCGGGTTGCTGCACGCCGGGTTCGTGCGGGCCACCGTCGCGCACGGCCGGCTCCGCGAGATCGACCTCACTGCGGTACGCGAGGTGGAAGGCGTGGTCGCCGCGTACTCCGCGGAGGACCTCGAACTCGGCGACATCGTCGCGCTCCTCGAACGGCCGCCCGAGGAGTTCACGCCGACCACGATGCCGATCCTCGCCCGGGACAAGGTGCGTTTCGTCGGTGAGCCGGTCGCCATCGTCGTCGCGAAGGATCCGTACGCGGTTGAGGACGGCATCGAAGCCGCGCGCGTGCGCTACGACCTGCTCGACGCAATAGTGACCGAAGAAGCCGCGTTGGCACCGGATGCTCCCCTGGTCCACGAAGAGGCAGCGAGCAACGTGCTGCTCGACGTGACCTCCTTCGACACTCCGGGCGTCGACGAAGCGTTCGAGGACAGCGATTGCGTGATCGAACTCGTCACCACCAGCGCCCGGCAGAACGCCCTGCCGCTGGAGACACGCGGCGCGATCGCCTCCTGGGACGACCGCGACGAGCAGCTACTGGTCCAGACCTGTACTCAGATACCGCACCAGGTCCGCACGGTAGTGGCGCGGTCCATGCGCGTTCCCGAGCAGTCGGTGCGGGTCACCGTGCCGGACATGGGCGGGGGTTTCGGCCAGAAATGCGTTGTCGGACGGGAAGAAGTCGCGGTGGCCGCGGCCGCCAAACGGCTCGGCCGTCCGGTGAAATGGATCGAGGACCGGCGAGACGCCCTCACCGCGGGTTTCCTCGCGCGTGAACAGCGGTACCGCACGCGCGCGGCGTTCACCGCCGAGGGCAGGCTGATCGCGCTCGACGCGGACATCGTCTGCGACATGGGCGCCTACTCCTGCTACCCTTTCACAGTCGGCATCGAACCGCTGATGGCGGCGGCGGAAATGCCGTCGGTGTACCGGATTCCGGCCTACCGGGTGCGGGCGCGGGCGATCACCAGCACCAAGGCGCCGACCGCGCCGTACCGCGGGGTCAGCCGGCCGCAGTACGTGATGGTGATGGAAAGGATCATGGATCTCGCCGGGCGCCGCCTCGGCCTCGACCCGGTGGAGATCCGCCGCCGCAACCTGATCACCGAATTCCCTTACCACGGCGTCAACAACGTCACCTACGACCCGGGCAGCTATCTGGAATCCCTGGAGCTGGGCGAAAAGATCCTGCGCGACGAAGGCTGGTACGAGCTGCGCGAGCAGGCCGCCGCCGAGGGCCGTCACATCGGCATCGGCTACAGCTGTTTCTCCGAGCGGACCGGCTACGGTTCGGAGGCGTTCGCCAAGCGCAAGATGACCGTCGTCCCGGGGTTCGACCTGTCGGAGATCCGGATGGACCTCACCGGTTCGGTCGTGGTCACCAGCGGCACGATGAACCACGGCCAGTCGCACGAGACGACGTTCGCCCAGCTCGTCGCCGAGCGGCTCGGCATCGACATCGCCAAGGTCAAGCTGCGCCAGGGCGATACCGAACGGATCCCGTACGGCTGGGGCACTTTCGCCTCGCGGTCGGTGACCATCGGCGGTTCTGCCGTGGCGACCGCGGCGACCCGGCTCGGCGAGCAGCTGTGCGTGATCGCCGCGCACCTGCTGGGCACCCGCGTGGAGAACGTGGAACTGGACGGCGACGGCGGAGTGATCCGGCTCGACGACCCCACCCAGCGGATGACCTTCGAGGAACTCGCCGACGTCGCCTACCTGCGCAGCCACCTGCTACCCAAGGAGACCCCGCCGACGCTGACCGCCACCGCCGCGTTCGACGTCCCGGGCGACGGCACGTTCTCCAACGCCACGCACGCAGTGGTGGTGGAGGCCGATCCGGGCACGGGCGGAGTGAAGATCCTGCGCTACGCCTGTGTCGAGGACTGCGGGGTGGTGATCAACCCCCAGGTCGTGGAGGGACAGGCGCGCGGCGGGATCGCCCAGGGCATCGCGGGCGCGCTGTTCGAGGAGGTGGGGTACGCCGAGAACGGCGAGCCGTCCGCGGCGAGCTTCATCGACTACCTGGTGCCAACCGCGGCGGAGATCCCGGACATCTCCGTGGACCATCTCGAAACCCCGTGCGCGCTCACCGAGAGCGGCGCCAAGGGCGCGGGCGAGGGCGGCACCATCGGCGCCCCCGCGGCCGTGCTGAACGCGGTCAACGATCTGTTGTGGCACACCGGTGTCCAGCTGGAGAGCACACCGATCCACCCGGAATCGGTGCTGACCGCGCTCGCCGGCGCGGACCGGACGGAGAAGGCGGGCACCCCGGTATGAGCGGCAAGCACTTGATCGTCCTGAACGTCAACGGCGAGGAGCACGAGCTGCTCGTGGAGCCGCGGTGGACGCTGCTGGACGTGCTGCGGCACCAGGTGGAACTCACCGGCACGCATGTCGGCTGCGAGCACGGGGTGTGCGGCGCGTGCACGATCCTCCTCGACGAGGAACCGGTCCGGGCCTGCCTGATGTTCGCGGTGCAGGCCGAGGGATACGCGATCCGGACCGTCGAATCACTCGGCACGCCCGCCGAACCCAACGACTTGCAGCAGGAATTCTCCGCGCAGCACGGCCTGCAATGCGGGTTCTGCACGCCGGGGTTCCTGATGCTGGCCGAAGGGTTCCTCGCCCAGGAGCCCAGTCCCTCGCGCGAAGAGATCCGGGAGGCAGTATCGGCGAATCTCTGCCGCTGCACCGGATATCAGAGCATCGTCGACGCGATCGAAGCGACCGCGCGCCGCCGCGCGGACCGGCCCGATCCCGAACCGGAGGCAGTCCGATGATCCTGGAGAACACCCTTGACCTGCCGGGCGATCCGGACACCGTGTTCGCGTTGCTCAACGACGTCGAGCGCATGGCCGGCTGCCTGCCCGGCGCGACGCTCGAAGGCCAGGACGGCGACGCTTACCTCGGCAAGGTGAAGGTCAAGGTCGGCCCGGTCAGCGCGGCGTACTCGGGCAAGGTCCGGTTCACCGAGGTCGCCCGGGACGAACGCCGGCTGCGCCTGTCCGCGCGCGGTGCGGACAGCCACGGCAGCGGCGACGCCGAGGCGGACGTCACCGTCGTCATCGAGGCGGCGCCGGGCGGCTCGGTGCTGAAGCTGCACACCGATCTGGTCATCCGCGGGAAGATCGCGCAGTTCGGCAAGGGCGCCATCAGCGCGGTGTCGAACCGGATCCTCGACCAGTTCGCACGGAACCTCGCCGGGCTGTTGCAACCCGGCGGCAGCCCGGCCCCGGCGGCCACCGCCCCCGCACCGGCCCCCGAAGCACTCGACGGTCTGGCGATGTTCCTTTCACCGCAAGCGAAACGCTATCTCGCCATCGCCGCGGCAGGTGCGCTCGGGTTGTTCCAGGGCTGGCTGCTCGGGCGGATCCGCACGCAGGACAAGCTGATCGAGGAGCTGCGCCGTGACCGATGACCCAGGACTCCACGGAGCCGAGACCGACCGCACGTATGCCCGCGCGGGTTTCGGCGCGAAGGTACCCCGCGGGGATCGGCCCGCGCTCGTCGTGGTCGATCTGACCCGTGGTTTCACCGAGCCGGATTTCCCTTCCGGCGCGGACCTTTCCACCGAGGTCGCCGCCGCAGGCGAACTCGTCCGGACCGCGCATGCGAGTGGAGTACCGGTGATCTACACCGCGATCAGCTACGCACCGTCCGAAGTGGACTCGATAGCCTGGCTGCGCAAAGCACCCGGTATGCGCAGCCTGCTCGACGGCAGCGAAGAGGTCGCCCTGGACCCCCGGCTCGAACGGCGTGACTCCGACCAGCTGATCGTCAAGAAGGGCGCGTCAGCCTTCCACGGCACCGGATTGGCCGCGCTGCTCAGCGCGTTGCATGTGGACACCGTGGTGGTCTGCGGCGCCACCACGTCCGGCTGCGTCCGCGCGACGGCGGTGGACAGCGTGCAGTCCGGCTTCGACACCCTCGTCGTCGGAGAGGCTTGCGGAGATCGCGCGCAGGGACCACACGACGCCGCGCTGTTCGATCTGCAGGCCAAGTACGCCGACGTCGTCCCGCTCGCCGAGGGCCGGTCCGTGCTCGCTCCCGAAAGGCCGGCCCGGATAGCGTTCACCGGCAACGAACGGCTGCTCATGCCCGCTGCGCTGGCCGACCTCGAAGCGACCAGCGTGTGGGTCCGGTCCGGCGATCTACGGCTGCATCTGCTCGACTACGGCCCGGACCACGCGACGCCGCTGGTCATCCTGCCCGGGATCACCAGTCCGGCCGTGACCATGGATTTCGTCGCCCGTGAGCTGACCGATCTGGTCCGGCCGCTGGTCCTGGACCTGCGGGGCCGCGGGCTTTCCGACGACGGCCCGCCGGACGGGTACGACCTCGGCTCATACGCTACGGACGTCGAGGCCGTGCTCGACGAACTTGGCCTGCAACAGCCGATCCTGCTCGGCCATTCGATGGGCGCGCGGATCGCCGCGCAGGTCGCGGTGTCCGGCCGGCACGCGCTCGGCGGCCTGATCCTGGTGGACCCGCCGATGAGCGGTCCGGACCGGCCCTACCCGACCACGCTGGCGACGTTCCTGTCTCAGCTCGAACAGGCCCGCCGGGGCACGGACGCCGACGAGGTGGCCACGCACTGGCCCACCTGGCCCCGCCGGGAGCAGGAATTGCGGGCGCGCTGGTTGGCCTCCTGTTCCCCCGCCGCGATCGCGGGCACGCACGCCGGATTCGAGTCCGAACAGTTCCTTCCACTGTGGACAAAGCTCACGCTGCCCACAACCCTGTTGTTCGGCACGCAAAGCCCGGTCGTCACCGAGACGGACGTGGCCGAACTCGACCGCAGCAACCCGCGGCACCGGCTGATCGGCGTGGCAGGCGCCGGGCACATGGTGTTCTGGGATCAGCCCTCGGCAGCCCTGCGCGCCCTCCGCGCTCTGCTGCCGGCCCAATAGTACGTGTTCGGACAACCTTGGAGGCCGAAATGGATCAGAACCTGTTCAACGACATCTGCTTGCAGCAGCTGCGGCTTTCCGCGGTGCACGAGGGCGAGACCGTGGTCGTCCTGACCCGCGGCGGCGAACGCGCCGAGTACGCGGACGCATTCCTCTGGGCCGCGCAGCGACTCGGCGCCGCCACCTATCACCTGCGGCTGCCCTCGCCCGCGAGCGCGTCCGGCGCGTGGGCGGTCGGCGACTCGGGGCTGGCCCGGCTGCCCCTCGCGGTCGATGCCCTGAAAGCCGCGGACATGGTGGTGGACTGCACTTTCCTGCTCTTCAGCGAGGAGCAGTTCGCGATCCAGGCCGCGGGCACCCGGATCCTGACCGCGATCGAACCGCCCGAGCTGCTCGCCCGGCTGATGCCGACCGAACAGCTGCGCGAGCGCGTCGAGATCGGCGCGGAGCTGCTGGCGAAGGCGAAGACCATGCGGATCACCAGCCCACACGGCACCGACGTCACCTACCAGCTGGGCGTCTATCCGACGCTGAGCGAGTACGGCTACACCGACCAGCCGGGACGGTGGGACCACTGGCCTGCCGCGTTCGTGTTCACCGGCGGTTCCGACGACGGGGTGGACGGCAAGATCGTGCTCGCCCCTGGTGACGTGCTGCTGCCGTTCAACACCTACGTGCAGACCCCGGTCGAGCTGACCATCGAGCAGGGCTTCATCCGCGACATCCGCGGTGGCGCCGGATCCTCCGGGCTGGACGCGGACCTGCTGCGCAGCTACATCGAGTCCTTCCACGACCCGCGCGGCTACGGCATGTCGCATGTCGGCTGGGGTCTCGACGAGCGGGCGCACTGGCACGGACTGACCCAGTTCCCCGGCGGGATGGGCATGGAGCTGCGCAGCTTCTACGGCAACGTGATGTTCTCCATCGGCCCGAACAACGAGCTGGGCGGGCCGAACGACACCGCCTGCCACTTCGACATCCCGATGCGGGGCAACAGCCTGTACCTCGACGACGAGCTGATCGTGGACGCGGGCGCGCTGACCGTGCCCGAGATGCGGCCGGTGGCGCCGCGATGAGCCGGGACCACCACGTCGGGCTGATCGTGCCCAGCTCGAACCTCACCATGGAGACCGAGCTGCCACGGATGCTGCGGGCACGCGAGGAGCGGTACCCGGAGGACCGCTTCGTGTTCCACGCGGCGCGGGCGCGGATGCAGCACGTCACGCCCGAGCAGCTGAAGGCGATGAACGCGCAGTCCGAACGCGCGGCGGCCGAACTCGCCGACGCACGGCCCGACGTGGTGGCCACCGCGTGCCTGGTCGCGATCATGGCGCAGGGACCCGGTTATCACTGCACCGCCGAGGATGCGATCACGGCCGCCTTGCGGGCGGAGGGCGCCGGCGCGCCGGTCATCTCGTCCGCGGGCGCGCTGCTGGCCGGAATCGCCGCTCTCGGCGCGAAGCGGGTCGCGATCATCACGCCGTATCTCAAGCCGCTCACCCAGGCCGTCGTCACGTACCTGGAGGACGCCGGGATCGAGGTGGTCGATTCGCTGTCCCTCGAAGTGCCGGACAACCTCGCGGTGGCCCGGCTCGATCCGGCCGATCTGCGCGAGCACTACCGGAAGCTCGACCTCACCCGTGCGGACGCGCTGGTGCTCTCGGCGTGCGTGCAAATGCCGTCGCTGCCCTCGATCCAGCCGGTCGAGGACGCGGCCGGGATCCCGGTGCTCTCCGCGGCGACGGCCACCACGTTCCGGATCCTGACCGAACTCGGGCTCCGGCCGGAGGTACCCGGGGCAGGCCGGCTGCTCCGCAGCGAAACGCCCCCTGCGTAACCTCCCCCGCCCCGGGAAAAGGCTGTGAAGGGACCCTTCACGGACTCTGCGTCCGTGAAGGGTCCCTTCACAGCCTTCAGCCGGGGGGTGAGAACGCGCGGTTCGGCTCAGCCGGAACGGCCGCCGAGGTGATCCGCGAAATGACGTTCGATCGCGCGGAACATCCGGATCAGGTTCTCCGGGTTCCGGAAGTCGTGTCCCTCGTCCTCGGCGACGAGGTAGTCCACGGGGACCCCGCGGGCACGCAGTGAGCCGACGATGCGGTCGGATTCCGCTTTCGGCACCCGGGCGTCGCGCGCGCCCTGGACGACCAGCAGCGGGGTGCGGATCCGGTCGACCATCGTGCTCGGCGAGCGGGACAGCAGTTTCTTCTTCTGCGCCGGGTCGGCCGAGTCGCCCGCATAACGGTGCCAGTTCGCGCACAGGTAAGGACGCAGGATCGACGGCATCGCGTCGGTGAACGACACCAGGTTGGCCATGCCGACGTGGTCGACCGCGGCGGCGAAGTGGTCGGGAGTGACCGTGACACCGACCAAAGCCGCGTAGCCGCCGTAAGAACCGCCGTAGATGCCGAGGCGTTCCGGATCCGCGTAGCCCTGGTCGACAGCCCATTCGGTGGCGTCGATCAGGTCGTCGTGCATCTTGCCGCCCAGTTCGCCGACAGCGGCGGTCAGGTGGCGGCGGCCGTACCCGGTCGAACCGCGGAAATTCACTTGCAGCACACCGTAACCGCGGTTCGCCAGCACTTGCGCTTCGCGGTCGTACCGCCAGCTGTCGTGCGTCCACGGGCCGCCGTGCACCAGCAGCACGAACGGTAACGCGGTGGGCTCGACCCCGACCGGCAAGGTCAGGAATCCGTGCAGGGGCAGGCCGTCGCGGGCGGGGAAGGAGACCGCGGTCATCGGCGCCAGCTCCGACGGATCCAGGTGCGGGTACGGGCGGAACAGCAACCGGCTTTCACCGGTGCGATGGTCGTAGAAGTAGGTCAGGTCCGGTGCGCGGTCGTGGCTGAACGTCGCAACCCATCGTTGTTCCGCACGGTCCGAGGACACCGCGGCCAGCACGCCGTCGGACAGCTTCGCCAGCTCCGCGTACACCTCGGCGAAATGCGGGTCCAGCGCCTCGATCCGCGGCCGGTCGCCGACGAACCGTGCCGCGAGCACCTTCCCGGTGTACCGGCTGGTGAGCACCGACGGCGGATGAGCGACACCGGCGGCGACCGTACCCAGCTCGCACAGGCTGTGCCCGGGTACCGCGGCGACCACGGTCTCCTCGCCGGTCTCCGCGTCGACGCGGACCAGCCGCAGATCGTCGGTGTCCTGGTAGCTGCCCAGCAGCAGCCCCGTTCCGTCCGGCTCGGCGAGTACCGGGTGCACGCCGAGCGGGTGTTCCGCCCCGCCTGCCCGCCGGAGCAACCGCTCCACGCCACTCACCCGGTCGATCGCGTAGTACTCGCGCACGCCCTCTTCGGTCAGCGCCTCCCGGAAGACCGGCGTGCCCGATGCGTCGAACAGGAACGTGCTCCGCGGCTCCCGGATCTCCTGGTGCAGCACGGTTTCCCCGGTGGCGATGTCGACCCGGTAGTAGCCGAAGGCGAGCGCGCCGCCGTTCATCGCGACCAGCAGAATGCCCGGCAGCCCCGGCAGCAGCGTGAAGGCCGAAACCCGGCAGCCGGGCGGCAGCGGGGTCAAGTCCACCGGCTCCGCCCCGGGCACGTCCAGATCGACGCGGTAGAGGTGCCAGCCCTCATTGCCGTCGGCATCCCCGCGATAGAGCAGGCTGCCCGGATCGTCGCTCCAGCAGAACGCCGTGATACCCCGCCGGGCGTCGTCGGTCACGCATCGCGCGTCCCCGTGCTCCTCGCCGATCCCGCGCACCCACAGGTTCATCCGGCCGTGCGCCGGCGCGAGGTAGGCGACCCGCGTCCCGTCCGGGGACAGCTGCGCGGTGGAGAAGACCGGGTCAGCGAAGAACTCCGCGACGTCGATGAGCCTCGGCAAAGTCTGCACGGTCATCCGGTCTCCCCTCCGCTGGGTTCCTGCAGCACAGCCCATGCCGTTGGGGCACACTCAAGAGAAACCTGTCGTGACGGAAGTCACATGTTGACCATGCCGCAACGGCATGGTTTTCACTGGGGCCGAATCACCGGAACGAGAGGACGATCATGGCTTGGAGCACCCGCGAGATAGCCGAACTCGCCGGGACGAGCCTGCGTACGGTACGCCACTACCATGACGTGGGCCTGCTCCCCGAGCCGGCCCGGCGGCCCAACGGGTACAAACAGTACGGCGTCGCGCACCTGGTCCGGGTGCTGCGGGTCAAACGGCTCAGCGAACTCGGCTTCTCCCTCACCCAGATCGCCGAGATGGGCGAAGGTGACGAACATCCGCAGGAAGCACTGCACGCACTCGACGCGGAACTCTCCGCGACCATCACCCGGCTGCAGCGCGCCCGGGTCGAGCTGGGGTTCCTCCTGCGCGAGTCGACCGCGCCGGACCTGCCGCCGGAGCTGGCCATCGCCGCCCTCGACGCCGAACTCAGCGACGCCGACCGCTCGTTGCTCGTGGTGCTGTCCCGGGTACTGGGCCAGCAGGCCATGGAGGCCTTTACCCGGATGCTGCAGGACACCGCGGAGGACCCCACCCGGGCCGAGTTCGAGCACCTGCCCGACGACGCGGACGAGGAGACCCGCCAGGCGCTCGCCGAGCGGATGGCCCCCATCACCCGCGACCTGGTCGAACGGCATCCGAAGTTGCGGGAGATCGGGCTCGAGCCGCCCCATGGCGGCCCGTTCGCCGCGCAGACCGTGGAACGCGCGATCAAGGACCTCTACCGTCCGGCACAGCTCGACGTGCTCCGCCGGTTGGAGAAGGAGATCGAGCGGACGAACCCGCTGCACTCAGCCGAAGCGGATGCCGCGCGGCCGGCCCCGAAGGCAATCCCGGAAGCACCGCCCCGCTGAGTACCGGGGCCACTTCCACCCGGGTCAGCAGGGTGTGCCAGCCGTAGCCGGCCAGGGCGAGGACAAGCAGCACGACCACCGCCACGGCGACCGTCCCGTTCGTTCCGTCCTCCCGGCTGCGCACCGGGGCCACCCTGCCGCACCGGCGCTGTGCGCACGCTGAGAAGACCATCAGCAGCACCGGCTCCAGCACGCCGAGCAGCCTCGAACAGGCCGGTCGCGACCGTCGGGAACACCGGCGCCCCGGCCAGAACGTTCACCGTGAACGGGACGATGAACGGCAGGAAAGTGCGGGAGCGCCGCGACCGGAAGAGTTGAGCCGCCCGCCCCAGGCGGGTACCAGGTGCAGGAGCACGAGCAGCACGGTGGCCACCGCGAACGGGCCGCAGGTGCGGGCGGCGAGACGGCCGGGAACCCTGGCCCGGCCAGGCCGATGCGGACCGCCCGGAAATCACAGCGCCGTCTTGACACTCCGCAGCGACCGTGGTTACGCTGCCGACCACAACTGAAAATCATGTTACTAGAGACGCAGAGAACAGTAACCCCATGGCACAGACGGGGAAACTGTTCTCTTTTTTTGTTCCCGGAACACTCGCGGCGAGAAGCCGTTTCCGGGGCGCGCCGAGCAGAAAGGCACGATTGACGTTGGAGATCCGGGACTTCTCCCTCGACCTGTTCTCCCTGCGCGGCCGCGCTGCCGTGGTCACCGGGGGCAACACCGGGCTCGGCCGCGCCTTCACCGTTGCCTTGGCCCAGGCCGGGGCGAACGTCTTCGCACCGACCGTGACCGACGACGACGGCGAGACTCGCGAGCTGGTCGAGAAGGCCGGCGCCCGGCTGGAGACGCTGGAGATCGACCTGACCACCCCCGGTGCGCCCGCCGAGGTCGTCGAGTCCTGTGTGGACCGGCTCGGCTCGGTCGACATCCTGGTCAACTCCGCGGGTATCTCGAAGCTTGCGCCGGTCGCCGAATTCGGCCGGGAGCACTGGGATCCTATGCTCGCGCTGAACCTCACCGCGCCGTTCGAACTCGGCCGGCTCGCGGGAGCGCGGATGGTCGCGCAGGGCCACGGAAAGATCATCAACATCGCCTCGCTGTTCTCTTTCCTCGGCGGCCAGGGCTCCCCCGCCTATGCCGCGACCAAACACGGCATCGTCGGCTTCACCCGTGCCTATGCCGACGAACTCGGCGCCCACAACGTGCAGTGCAACGCGATCGCCCCCGGCTATTTCGCCACGCCGATCACCGCACAGACCCGCGCGGACCCGGTCGCCAACCAGCGCGTGCTCGACCACATCCCGGCCGGGCGCTGGGGCGAATCGGGCGACCTGATGGGCGCGGTGGTCTTCCTGGCCGGCCGTGCCTCCGACTACGTGAACGGGCACGTCCTCACCGTCGATGGCGGCTACCTCACCCGATGAACCGAAACCCTGACGGAGCAAAGGAAATCATGGACATCACCGTCGTCCTCGGCCGGCTGCGCGACCTCGTGGGCGCGGACCGCGTGGACACCGACGAACAGCTGCTGCGCGAGGCGAGCGTCGACCGGTTCAAGAAGTACACCGCGGTGCACGGCGTCTACGACGGCCCGTTCCCGATCGCCGTCGTGCGCGCGGGCAGCACCGAACAGGTCGCCGCCGTGCTGGCGTTCGCGAACGAGCATGGCGTCAACATCGTCCCGCGCACCGGCCGCACCGGCACCGAAGGCGGGCTGGAGACCAGTTTCGACCGCACCGTGGTGCTCGACGGGTCCGAAATGGACGAGATCGTGCACATCGACCCGGTCGACATGCTGGCGACCGCGCAGTGCGGGGTTCCGCTGCGGGTACTGGAGGAACGCGCGCGGGAACTCGGCCTCACCACCGGCCACTCGCCGCAGTCCAAGCCGCTGGCCCAGATGGGCGGGCTGGTCGCGACCCGCTCGATCGGCCAGTTCTCCACGCTGTACGGCGGAATCGAGGACATGGTCGTCGGGCTGGAGGCGGCGTTCCCGGACGGCAGCGTCAGCCGGATCAAGAACGTGCCGCGCCGGGCCGCCGGGCCGGACATCCGGCACGTGGTGATCGGCAACGAGGGCGCGCTCTGCTATGTCACCGAAGTCACCGTGAAGCTGTTCAAGTATCAGCCGGAGAACAACCGTTTCCACGGCTACCTGATCGACGACGTACGTACCGGGATCGAGCTGCTGCGCGAAGTCATCGTCGAGGGCTACCGCCCGTCGGTCGCCCGGGTCTATTCCGAACAGGACGCCGCGCAGCACTTCTCGCATTTCGAGGACGGCAAATGCGTCGCGATTTTCCTCGCCGAGGGACCCGCTCCCCTCGCCGAAGCGACCAGCACCGCGATCGAGGAGATAGTCGGGAAATACCGGCACGAGAAGGTGGACCCGCGGCTGATCCGCGAGTGGTTCGGCAATCTCAACTGGGGACCGGACAAGATCCGCGCCGAACAGGAAACCATGCTGGCCGAACATCGCCTGGGCTACACCACCGAGGTGTCCGCGAACTGGTCGGTGATCGGCGACATCTACGACGCGGTGATCTCCCGGATCACCAAGGAATACCCGCATTTCGAAGATCTCACTATGCTCGGCGGGCACTCCTCGCACAGCTACCAGAACGGGACGAACATGTACTTCGTCTACGACTACCGGATCACCTGTGAGCCCCGCGAGGAGATCACGAAGTACCACATCCCGCTCAACGCGATCATCGTCGAGGAAACGCTGGCCCGCGGCGGATCCATGGTGCACCACCACGGCATCGGCAAGTACCGTACACAGTGGACCGAACAGGAGCACGGCACCGCGTACCCGATCCTGCGCAGGCTCAAAGAGGTCTACGACCCGAAGGGAATCATGAACCCGGGCACCGTTTTCCCCGCCGGGGAACGGTGATGACGCGGTATCTGCTCGGCATCGACAACGGATCGCAGAGCACCAAGGTCACCATGTTCGACGAGCGCGGGGCGGTCCACGCCAGTGCCCGGGTTCCCTTGCGTCCCAACGACACCCCGCGCCCCGGCGTGGTCGAGCACCCGGACGAGGACCTGTGGGATTCGATCGGCGCGGCGACCCGTGCCGCGCTCGCCTCGTTCGACGGCCGCCCGGAGGACGTCGCGGGCGTCGGGCTGTGCACGATCCGGTTCTGCCGGGCGCTGCTGCGGGCCGACGGCACGCTCGCCCAACCGGTCCTGAGCTGGATGGACGAGCGCGTCTCCCGGCCATATGAGCACACGAACCCGGAAGTGCGTTACGTCAGCGCCTCCTCGGGTTACATCACCGCGAGGATGACCGGCCGGTTCCGCGACACCGCGGCGAATTACCAGGGCATGTGGCCGATCGACACGGACACCTGGTCCTGGGTGGACGAACCGGCCATCCCCCGGGAGATGCTGTTCGACCTGGTGGATCCGGGCGAACTGCTCGGCACGGTCACCGCGGAGGCCGCCGCGCACACCGGCCTGCCGATGGGCACGCCGGTGTTCGCCACCGCCAACGACAAAGCGGTGGAGGCGCTGGGCAGCGGGCTCGCCGACGACCGCAGCCTGCTGCTGTCGCTGGGCACCTACATCGCCGGAATGACCACCGGCTCGCGGAATGTCCCGGACGCCAAGGCGTTCTGGACGAACTTCGCCTGCCGTCCCGGCCGGTACCTCTACGAGAGCCACGGCATCCGGCGTGGCATGTGGACGGTCAGCTGGCTGCGGGATCTGCTCGGCGACGAGGAAGCACTCAACGCGGGCGCGGCCGAAGTGCCGCCCGGCTCGGACGGGCTGATCGCGGTGCTCGACTGGCTGGCCCCCGTCGAAGCACCCGACCGCAAAGGCGCTTTCCTCGGCTTCGACGGCAGGCAAGGCCGGTTCCATCTGTACCGCGCGGTGCTCGAAGCGATCGCGCTCACCTTGTGCGGCAACGGCGCCGCGATGGCCGCGGAGCTGGGCACGGAATTCGACGAGGTGCTCGTCTCCGGCGGCGGCGCCGGATCGGACGCGCTGATGCGGATCGTCGCGGACGCCTTCGGCAGGCCCGCCCGCCGTGCCCAAGGCGGGGCGGAACTCGGCGCGGCGATCTGCGCCGCGGTCGGCCTCGGTGTCCACTCCGGATTCGACGAAGCGGTGGCGGCAATGGTCCGGCCGGGCGAGCGATTCGCCCCGGACCCGGGCACCCACGAGCTGTACCGGCGGCTGCAACAGACGTACGAGCAGGTACGCGGCTATACCGATCCCCTGTTCGGCTGGCTGGCCCGGCAGTGAGCTACATCACCCAGACGTCCACATTGGACGTCGCGATCGCCAGGGCGCCCGCACCGAGCGCGGCGAGCACGTCGTCCTTGTCGCAGACCAGGCCGCCGGCGATGATCGGCACCTCGGTGTCCGCCTTCAGCCAGGTGATCACCCGGGGCACGCAGCCGGGCAGGATCTCGACGTAGTCCGGCCGGGAGATCGCGAGCTGCCGGCCGAGGTTGTGGTAGGAGATCGAATCGACGAGGAAGAACCGGTGCACCGCGAACAACCCGCGGGCCTTGGCCGCCTTGACCAGCGCAGCCTTGCTGCTGAGCACCCCGTCGGCGGCCGTCTGCTGGGCCACGAAGTCCACCGCGATGTCCCGGCCGACCAGCCCTTCGACGAGATCCACGTTCACCAGCACGGTCTTGCCCGCCGCACGCAGCCGCTCGACCAGCTCGGGCAGGGTAAGGATCGACCCGAAGAGCAGGAACACCACCGGCGGCCCGGACGCCACGGCTGCCGCCAGCCCCGCCTCGTCCTTGACACTCGCGACGACCGGGTGGTCCAGCAGGAGTTCACGCACCGTCCCACTATGACACGAATGCACTACAGGCCAAGGAAAGGCGGTCCTTTGCCGACGCGGCCGGCGAATACCGAGCGGACCCTCCTGCAGTCAGGTGTGGATGCAGCGGGGCCTGCGCCCGCTCGGTGGTCGCGGGCTCCCCGGTCACCCCTCGAACCTGGCGATGATCTCCTCGCCGAACCTGCGGATCGCGTCCACCTTCGGCCCGGCCGCCGCGTCGAAGCCGAGCCCCTCGAACACCCACGGCATGGTGATCGCGTCGGTCACCCCGGCCGCCTCCTGCTCGCGGAAACCGTCGAACCCGAACCGGTCCACGCACACCGCCTGGAACTCGAACGGATCGTGCTCGCGCCCGCGTTCGGCGAGCAGGACCTTGAGCCGGCCGATGGTCTCGCGCAGCTGGTCGAGCGTCATCATCGCCGACGACCACCCGTCCGCGACCCGGCCGCCCGGCGCAGCGCGGCGTCGGTGTGCCCGCCGATGGAGAACGGCACCCGCTTCGGCGGGGCTGGGCTCATCTGCAGCCTGCCGAAGTCGAAGAACTCGCCGTGATACTCGACCATCCCGCCGTCGAGAATCAGCCGCAGCACCTCGATCGCCTCGTCGAACCGCCTGCCGCACGGCGCGTACGGCGCGCCGCACCATTCGAACTCCTCTGGCGCCCAGCCGATGCCGACCCAGGACCGAACCGGCCACCGGTCAGCACCTCGACCCAGGCGACCTGCCGGGCAAGCAGCACCGGATTGCGGGAACCGAGCTTCGGCACCGAGGTGGAGAACTCGATCCGCTCGGTCACCGCACCCATCGCGGCGGTCGCCACCAGCGGGTCGGCCCAGGGCGTGTCCGCGTCCCAGAAGCGGCTGCCGTCCGGCGTGTACGGGTAGGCGGCGGAGACCTGTTCGGAGTAGAAGAGCGAATCCGGCAGCACGATCGAGGAGAACCCCACGTCCTCCGCCGCCCGCGCCGGCTCGCCCAGCTGATCGAGCGGGTTCATCGCGATCGACCGGGAGAACCTCATGCCGCGGGACCATAATGTGTTCCGGCCCACCCGGCCATCGGCCGGTCGGTGCGGCCGGCGGGAACTTCCCGGGTAGCGTCCGCGTTGTCCGATTCAAGAGGCGGTCACCGTACCGCCGAGTTCGCAAGAGACACGGAGTAACCCATGGGCACCGCGATCCTGCTGATCGTGCTGGTCGTCGTCATCGTCGGTGGTGGGCTGTACTTCGCCCGCGCGCAGCGCGCCGCCCGGCAACGGCAGCTGGAGGACGCCAAGGCCGACGCGCGGCGGCTGGTGGAGCGCCTCGGCGGCCAGGTACTCAACATCACCGGCACGGATACCGCCTCCCAGCAGGCGATGGCGGATGCGAGCGAGCGCTACAACGCCGCCGGTTCGCAGCTTGAGCAGGCGCAGACGGCGGAGCAGGCCCGGCTGGTCAAGGAGACCGCGATCGAGGGCCTGTACTACGTCCGCGCCGCGCGTATCGCGATGGGCATGGACCCCGGCCCGACCCTGCCGGACGAGGCCGAACGAGAGCGCGCCGGCAAGGTCACCGAACACCGCTCGGTCGACGTCGAGGGCCAGAACTACCAGGCCTCCCCGGACCCCGGCCAGGACACGCCGTACTACTACCCCGGCGGGCGGGTGGCCGGCCGCCCGGTGCCGGAGGGCTGGTACAGCGAGCCGTGGTGGAAGCCCGCACTGGTGGCCGGTGCCTGGGGCCTCGGCTCGATGTTCCTGTTCAGCGCGATGTTCTCCGGGATGGGCGGCATCGCCAGCGCCTCGGCCTGGGAATCGGGCTACGACGCGGGCCAGCAGGACGCCATGGATGCCGGCGGCGACGCAGGCTTCGACGGCGGCGGCTTTGACGGCGGCGGTTTCGACGGCGGCGACTTCGGTGGCGGCTTCGATGGCGGAGGTTTCGACGGTGGCGGTTTCGACGGCGGTGGCGGCTTCGACTTCTGACCACCCGCACCCGCCGCGGTGACCCCCTGACGTTCCGGCCGGGTCCCCATCCCGGACCCGACGACGTCCCGGCCCCTCCCGCGCGGATCCCCCGGACCGGCTTTCCCGGCCCGGCCACGAGTTTCGGCCGCCCCGCTCAGTTTCGCGGGGCGGCCGAGCCATTTCCGCCCCGGGTGGAGATCGCTCCGGCACCGCACGGCACCCCCGGCACCTGACCTTCGAGGGGGTGACCTCTGACGAGTGACCTCCGGCGCGTACGACGGCTTTCGCGTACGCCCTCCGTAGGCAAGACAGCGCGCCCGGCACCTAGGCCACACCCGGCTTCCAGCACACCAGCACACTCGACGCAGTCGACCCACTCGACCCAGCCGACGCAGCCGACGCAGCCAACCCAGCCGACCCAGCCGCATGCCCAGCACTCCCCGGCCACACCAACCCGGCACCCGCTGCGCCCCGCTGCGCCCCGCGGCACCCGCGGCACCCGCGGCACCCGCGGCACCCGCAGCACCCGCAGCACCCGCAGCACCCGCAGCACCCGCAGCACCCGCAGCACCCGCAGCACCCGCAGCACCCGCAGCACCCGCAGCACCCGCAAGGATCCTCCGGCACTGCCCTACCTACCTGCCGACCGCGCGGGCACAGCTCCCCGGCACACCCACATGGCGCACCGACCCACCTCGGTCATTCCGAAACGCCCAAACCAAGTCCGTGAAGGGACCCTTCACGGACTCTGAGTCTGTGAAGGGACCCTTCACAGACCCGAAACCGGTCCGGCGCACGCCACGAGGTGGTCGCACACACCTCCGCATCGCCCACCGCCGGGCCCCCCGACCAACTTTGCCGACACCCTGGACTTAAAGGCGGTGAAGGGACCCTTCACAGACTTGAAAATCGTCCCTTCAGGCAGGAGCCGCGCCGCACCCCGCCGCACCTGCACGACCCCACACACCGACTCGACAGACCGCCGCACCCGTTCACCCACCAGTGCCCCACGGCCCCACCATCCCGGCCGCTCACGCTGACCCGGCCACGCCCCGGGCTCGGCCCGCTCCCCGGCCCCGACCACTCACCAGGCCCCGAACCCAGCCACTCACCCGGCCCAACCCAACCCGGTCCGGCCCAACCCAACCCGGTCCGGCCCAACCCGGTCCGGCCCAACCCGGTCCGGCCCAACCCGGCCCGGCCCAACCCGGCCCGGCCCAACCCGGCCCGGCCCAACCCGGTCCGGCCCAACCCGGTCCGGCCCAACCCGGCCCACCCCGGCCCCGGCCCCGGCCCCAACCACCCGATCAACCAGGCTGGCAGGTAGGGCACCAATACAACTTCCGCCCCGCCAAGTCCTGATACGCCACCGCGGTTCCGCACACCAGGCACGGCATCCCGGTGCGCCGGTAGACGTACACCTCGCCGCCGTGCCGATCTTCGCGCGGGGCGCGGCCCATCGCGGCGGGCAGGTGTTCCGGGGCGACGGTGTCGATCCGTCCCACTCGCACGCCGGCGCGCATCAGGGTCACCAGGTCGGCCCACATGTCGTCCCAGAGCGCACGGTCCAGCGCGCGGCCGGGGACCAGCGGGGCGACGCCGTGCCGGAACAGTACTTCGGCGCGGTAGACGTTGCCGACCCCGGCCAGCACGGCCTGATCCATCAGCAACGCGGCGACGGACGAGCGCGAGCGGGAGATCCGCTCCCACGCCCGGTCCGGTTTCGCGTCGCGGCGCAGCGGGTCGGGGCCGAGACGGGCCTTGATCGCGTCGACCTGGGCGGCGTCGAGGAGTTCACAGCGGTTCGGGCCGCGCAGGTCGGTCCAGTGTGTCCGGCCCGCCAGCCGCATCCGCACCTGGCCGACCGGATCCGCTTCGGGCAGCGTCGATTCGGCGAACGTGCCGTACAGACCCAAGTGGACGTGCACTGTCCCAAGTGGACCATAGTGGTGGAACAGGTGCTTCCCGTGCGCTTCCGCGGAGGTCAGCACCTGGCCATCGAGCTTTGCCGCTTCGGTGGTGAAACGGCCTTGCGGGCTGCCGACCGAGACCGGCGCACCCGCGTACCGGCGCTGATGCAGTCGGGCCAGCCGGTGCAGCGTGTGCCCTTCGGGCATCAGGCCTCCGGCAGCGGCGGCGGGGTGCCGGTGTGCTCGTAGTCCAGCAGCTGCCGGACCCGGCGCGCGTGCCGCTCGTCCGGCGACGGCGGGGTGACCAGGAAGGCCTCGACGATCTCGGTCGCCTGGTCCTCGGTGTGCATCCGCGCACCGACGCCGAGGAGCTGGGCGTGGTTGTGCTCACGGCACAGCTTCGCGGTCTCGACACACCAGCCGAGCCCCGCCCGCGCACCGGGCACCTTGTTCGCGGCGATCTGCTCGCCGTTGCCGGAACCGCCGATCACGATCCCGAGGCTGCCCTCGTCGGCGACCACGCGGCGGGCGGTCTCCACGCAGAACGCCGGGTAGTCGTCGGCCGCGTCGTAGACATGCGGGCCGACGTCGACGATCTCGTGGCCCTGCTCGCCGAGATGGCGGACGAGGTGGTTCTTCAGCTCGAAGCCGGCGTGATCGGATCCCAAGTAGACGCGCACAGGCCGGAGTCTGCCACCCCATCCCGCACCCGGCATGCTCCGGGGGTGAACATCACGAACCAGCCCGGTGCCGCGGTCGGGCTCGAAAGCGGGAGTCACCGCATTGGGGGGACTGCGCCGTGCTCATCATCGTCGACGTGCTTTCCTTCAGCACCACAACAGATCTCGTCGTCGCCCGCGCCACCGGATCCGGCCGATCCGGTGGCGCGACGAACGCGGAGCGGCTGCCGCGCGCGAGGCCGGTGCCGTGCTCGCGGGTGAAGCACAGTGGACGCTCCGGCCGTCTTCTGTGACGGAGATCCCGTCCGGCACACTGCTCGCCCTCCCCTCCCCGAACGGAGCGACATTGTGCGCCACAGCCGCGGAAACCGGCGCGCACGTCCTCGCCGGATGCTTGCGCAACGCGTCAGCGGTCGCGGCGAAAGCAAGCGCCCTGGCTGGAGGCGAGCCGGTCGGCGTGATTCCGGCAGGGGAACGCTGGGGTGTGGATCTCTTCAACCCGGGCGAAGAATTCGGCCCGCTCCGCCCCTGCGTCGAAGATCAGCTGGGCGCAGGCGCGATCGTCGCGGCCCTGGCCGAAGACGGCCGGTCCCTCTCGGCGGAAGCAGCGCTGGCCAAGGCGGCATACTCGGCATCCGACGTGCACGCGGCTCTGCGCACCTGTGTGTCGGGCCGCGAGCTGGCGACCGCGGGACACGGAAACGACGTCACGCTCGCCGCGCAGCTCGACGTCAGTGGCAGCGTGCCCGTTCTGTCCGACGGAGTCTTGGAGGCCCGATGAGCTGGACCGAGGTCGCCGACGGCATTCACGTGCGCCGATACGAGGAGCTGGACCTGACCGTCGGGCTGGTGCTCGGCGGCGAGCGTTGCCTGGTGGTCGACACCCGGGGCGACGTCAACCAAGGCGCCGAGCTGGCCACGGCAGTGCGTGAGCTGACCGCACTGCCGTGGGCCGTGGTCTACACGCACGCGCACTTCGACCATTCCTTCGGCACCGCGCCGTTCCTGCCGTGTGAGGTGTGGGCGCAGGCCGGATGTGTCACCGAACTGGCCGAGCACGGCGACTCCGAACGGCGGAAACGCGCCGCCCAGTACCGCGAAGAAGGCAGACCGGAAATCGCCGACGCCCTCGAACGCACGTCGATCACGCTCCCCGACCATCCGGTCCATGACCACGCGGAACTCGATCTCGGCGGTCGCACTGCCGTGCTACGTCATCCCGGCCCCGGTCACACCGGCCACGACCTGATGGTCCACGTTCCGGACGCCGGGGTCGTCTTCGCCGGGGACCTGGTCGAGCACGGTCCGCACGGCTTCACCGCGGACTCCTTCGGCCCGGACACCCACCTCGCCGCATGGCCCGCCGCGCTGGGCGCACTCCTCGCCCTGGAACCGCGAGTCGTCGTCCCCGGACACGGCGAGCCGGTCGACGCGGCGTTCGTCCGGCAGCACTGCGACGGGCTCCGCATGCTCGCAAGCCTGAAGGCCGCAGGCGTCACGCCTGCCGAGGCGATCGCCGCGTCGCCTTACCCGGCCGACGTCACCCGTGCGGCATTGGCGTCAGCGGGAGTCAACTGAAGTTCAGCTCACCGCTACGGGTGCGCTTGAGTTCGAAAAAGTCCGGGTAGGCGGCCAACGCCACGGCTCCGTCGAAGAGCTTCAGCGCATCCTCGCCCCGCGGGATGGACCCGAGCACCGGGCCGAAGAACGCCACGCCGTTCACGTGGATGGTCGGCGTGCCCACGTCCATGCCCACCGGGTCCATGCCCTCGTGGTGGCTCTTGCGCAGCGCTTCGTCGTATTCGGTGGATTCACCCGCGAAGAACAGCTCCGGCGCGCCGACAGCGTCCAGCGCCTCCTTCAGCACGGCGGTCCGGTCCTTGTTGCCCTGATTGTGATAGCGGGTGCCGAACTCGGTGTAGAAGTCACGCACCGCGTCCTGACCCTTGTGTTCGGCGAGCGCGGTCGCCACACGGACCGGCGCCCAGTTCCCCTTCAGCCGCGCCTTGTACTCCTCCGGCAGCTCATCACGGCCCTCGTTGAGCACGGACAGGCTCATCACCCGGAAGGTCAGGTCCAGTTCGCGGTGCTTCTCCACTTCGAGGATCCAGCGCGAGGTGATCCAGGCGTACGGGCAGATCGGGTCGAAGTAGAAATCCACCTTGACCGGTTGGGACACGACAGTCATCTGTCAGGTACTCCTCGACGAGGTTCGGCCGGAGCCGCGGGGACTGTCCCCGCATCAGGCGGCAACGCCGGGCACCGGCCGGGTTGTTCCCTTCTCGCCCGGCACGCCCCGGCCATGATTGGATGCTCGGCAGTGTGCAAACCGTAACCGGAATCGAAGACCAGAGGTGCCCGTGCCCGCCCCCAACCTGACTCGTGACGAAGCCCTGCAGCGCTCCGGCCTGCTGGCAGTCGCCTCCTACGACATCGAGCTGGACCTGACCGACGGCCACGGCGGTCCCGGGGAGAAGACCTTCCTCTCCACCACCACCGTGCGGTTCTCGGCCGCCCGCCCCGGCGAGTCGTCCTGGATCGACCTCGTCGCCGAGGGCGTCCGCAGCGCGGTGCTCAACGGCACCGCTCTCGACGTCAGCGGTTACACCGAGGAGAACGGCATCGCCCTGCCCGGCCTGGCCGCGGAGAACGAGCTGGTGGTCACCGCGGACTGCCAGTACATGAACACCGGCGAAGGCCTGCACCGCTTCGTCGACCCGGTCGACGACGGGGTGTACCTGTACACCCAGTTCGAGACGGCGGACGCCAAGCGCATGTTCGCCTGCTTCGACCAGCCGGACCTGAAGTCGGTCTACCGGATCACCGTGCACGCCCCGCGCGACTGGAAGATCGTGTCGAACGCGCTCGCCGCGTCCGCCGAGGACACCGCCGAGGGCGGCCGCCGCACCCGGTTCGCCAAGTCCGAGCGGATCTCCACCTACCTGGTGGCGCTGGTGGCCGGCCCGTTCGCGGAATGGCGCGACGAGTTCCGGGACGAACACCGGACGATCCCGCTGGGCCTGTACTGCCGCGCGTCGCTGGCCGAATACCTCGACGCGGAGCGGCTGTTCACCGAGACCAAGCAGGGCTTCGCCTTCTACCACGAGAAGTTCGCCACCCCGTACCCGTTCTCCAAGTACGACCAGCTGTTCGTGCCGGAGTTCAACGCGGGCGCGATGGAGAACGCCGGCGCGGTCACCTTCCTCGAGGACTACGTCTTCCGCAGCCGGGTCACCCGCTACGCCTACGAGCGGCGCGCGGAGACGCTGCTGCACGAGATGGCGCACATGTGGTTCGGCGACCTGGTCACCATGCGCTGGTGGGACGACCTGTGGCTGAACGAGTCGTTCGCGACCTTCGCCAGCGTGTTCTCCCAGGCCGAGGCGACCGAGTACAAGAACGCCTGGACCAGCTTCGCGAACATCGAGAAGTCCTGGGCCTACCGGCAGGACCAGCTGCCCTCCACGCACCCGATCGCGGCCGACATCGTCGATCTGCACGCGGTCGAGGTGAACTTCGACGGCATCACCTACGCCAAGGGCGCCAGCGTGCTCAAGCAGTTGGTCGCCTACGTCGGCATCGAGCACTTCCTCGACGGGCTGAAGGTGTACTTCGGCAAGCACGCCTGGGGCAACGCCACGCTGGCCGATCTGCTGGCCGCGCTGGAAGAGGCGTCCGGGCGCGACCTGTCGTGGTGGAGCGCGGAATGGCTGGAGACCACCGGCCTGAACTCGCTGAGCCCGCGCTACGAGGTCGCCGCGGACGGCACGTTCGCCTCGTTCGCGGTGGTGCAGACCGGCGCCAAGCCCGGGGCCGGCGAGCTGCGCACGCACCGGGTCGCGGTCGGCGTGTACGACGAGGACGGCGAAGGCCGGATCACCCGGATCAACCGGGTGGAGCTGGACGTGTCCGGCGAGCGCACCGAGGTGCCGGAGCTGGCCGGGCAGCCCGCGGGCCGGCTCGTGCTGGTCAACGACGACGACCTGACCTACTGCCGGATGCGGCTCGACCCGGCGTCGCTGACCACGCTGATCGACCGGATCTCCGACATCACCGAACCGCTGCCGCGCACGCTGTGCTGGTCGGCGGCCTGGGAGATGACCCGCGAGGCGGAACTCAAGGCCCGCGACTTCGTCACCCTGGTCACCCGCGGCATCCACGCGGAGAGCGAGGTCGGCGTGGTGCAGCGGCTGCTGCTGCAGGCGCAGACCGCGCTCAACTCGTACGCCGAGCAGAAGTGGGCGGCCGCGGAGGGCTGGCCCGCGCTGTCCGGGCAGCTGCTGGAGCTGGCCCGCACCGCCGAGCCCGGCTCGGATCACCAGCTGGCCTTCGTGAACTCCCTGGCCGGTGCGGTGCTCGACGAGGACACCGTCACCGTGATCGCGGGCTGGCTGGACGGCTCCGCCCCGCTGCCGGGCCTGACCGTGGACACCGATCTGCGCTGGCGTCTGCTGCAAACCCTTGTCGCGCATGGCAAAGCCGACGCCACCGAGATCGACGCCGAGCTGGCTTCGGACGACACCGCGGCCGGCCGCCGCCACGCCGAGCGGAGCCGGGCGCTGCGCCCGACCGCGGAGTCCAAGGCCCGGACCTGGCAGCGGGCGATCTACGACGACGAGATCCCCAACGCGGTCAGCGACGCGCTGATCGCCGGGTTCTCGCACCCCGGCCAGAAGCACCTGCTCGGCGAGTACGTCGCGCGGTACTTCGAGGTGATCGACGACGTGTGGGCGCGCCGGTCCAGCGAGCGCGCGCAGCCGACCGCGGTCGGGCTGTTCCCGTCGTGGGCGGTCGAACCGGCCACGGTGACCGCCGCCGACGCATGGCTCGCGGGCGAGCACCCGGCGGCGCTGCGCCGGCTGGTGTCCGAGGGCCGTGCCGGCATCGTCCGTGCACTCGCCGCCCGAGACTTCGACAGCCAGTCCTGACCCACCCCGGAAAGCTGTGAAGGGGACCTTCACGGACTCTGAGTCCGTGAAGGTCCCCTTCACAACATCTGGAGCAGAGCTAGTGCTTCGGCGCGGGTCCGGCCTGGTCGCTGAGCATGCGGAGGGCGTTGACGAGCCCGCCCACCAGGTCGCCCTCCTTGAAGGAGGCGACCATGCTCGCCACCGCGAGGTTCGCGCCACGGTCCGGAAGCCGCAGGTGCGCGCGCTGCCCGGTGACGATCTCGATCGCCCGCTGGGTCGGCGACACCGCGACGAGCACCGAGTCACGCGGGTCCGCGGTGGACGCGTGCAGCCGCTCCGCCTCGGCACGGGTGTCCTCGGCGAGGTCGCCGAGATAAACGCTGAAAGCGAGCCCGGTCTCCCGGCTCGCGAAGGTCAGCGCCTCGTCGAGACGAGCCAGCTGCTGCACGCTGAACGGGGTGTCCGGCGGAGCAGGCTCGTACATCTTCGCCGCCGACAGGCGCCCGCTGCCGGTGACCACCTCGCCGAACGCGAGGTCCTTCTCCGCCACCCCGACCGGGTGGGTCAGCTCACCACTTGCCACGAGCGCCTCCCGCTGCCGTCGCGGTGCCCGCGGGCACCGCAGTCTCCGCACCGGCACCGTGGGCGGCACCGACGCCCTCCGGATTGCCGGTCCACCACATCGCGGGGTACTCCCACGGCTGACCCGGCCGGTAACGCTGCGTCCCCGAGAACTTCTTCCGCAGGGTGGCCGCGCCGACCACCAGGTAGATGGCCAGGGGGATGACCGCGTAGACCAGGATCGTCTCGACAACGTTCACGCCGGTGAGCGTATCGGATGCCGGTTTCCGGCACCGCGCGGCGCACCCACCGTTCGCCGTCCGGAAAGCGCCGTCCGCCGCTTGGCTCGCCCCCGCTGGCACGTTGGGGCGAAGCCCCGCACGCCGAATGATGGCAACTCACCGTACGGGCGGCCGTACCGGCGCACCTCGCCTTGTCGAAACCCTGAAATGCTCGTAGCTTTTTCACCTGTACGGGCCTTGCGCCCCCTTCATCAGCCCCAGCAGGTCACGCACCGGCCCCAGGAGGCCTCTCATGCAGAGCGTTCAGCCCCCCGCTCAGGCGATCACCGAGACCATTTCGTCACCCAGCGATGTCGCTGCTGTCCCCGGAACGCGTGTCACCTCCGGCACCAGGGTCACGCGGGGTACACGAGTCACCCGCGGAACCCGGGTGACGATGGGGACCAGAGTGACCCGGGGAACCCGCGTTACGAGGGGCACGCGGGTCACGATGGGCACTCGCGTCACCCGGGGCACGCGAGTCACCTGCGGCACGCGCGTGACGATGGGGACACGGGTCACTCGGGGCACCCGCGTCACCATGGGCACGAGGGTCACCCTGGGCACGCGAGTCACGATGGGCACAAGGGTCACCCGCGGCACGCGAGTCACCTCCGGCACCCGCGTCACTATGGGCACAAGGGTCACGATGGGAACCCGCGCCACGATGGGCACGCGAGTCACCATGGGCACCCGCGTCACTTGCCGGAACGACTACACCCTCGCCGCCTGACCCGGCACCCGGCGCGCGGCCTGACCGGCACTTCCGGTCCGGCCGCCGGCGAAGCGGCACTCACCCCGGCAGCCCGAAGGCAGCCGGGGCACCGTGCGGTCCGGACCGGAATCCGCCCGAGCCGGAGCACCGCCGGATCAGCTCACGCGGCGGTCCCCAGGTAGGGCTGCCACAGCGGATCGGCCTCCTTGGAGTGCGCGAGCAGCCGCCAGTGCGGGCCGTGGGGCGCCCGCGGGACGACGCGCAGCCGCCAGCCGATCTCCGAAAGCAGCCGGTCGGCCTTGCGGTGGTTGCACTTCGCGCAGCAGGCCACGCAGTTCGTCCAGCTGTGCGGGCCGCCACGGCTGCGCGGTAGCACATGGTCTATCGTTTCCGCCCGGCCGCCACAGTAGGCGCAGCGGTAGCGGTCACGGTGCATCAGCCCGGCACGGGTCAGCGGAACCTTCGCCCGGTACGGCACCCGCACGTAGGTGCTGAGCCGGATCACCGACGGGACGGGCAGGGACACCGTGGCGGCGTGCAGCTCCACCCCCTCGGGATCGCCGTGCACGACCTCGGCCTTGCCGCACATGACGAGCACCACGGCACGCCGCATGGGCACCGCGGTGAGCGGTTCGAAGGTCGCGTTCAGCAGCAGGACGCGACGACGGCCCCAGGCCGGGGCCGCGGGCTCGGCAGCTCTACGCTGTCCGGGCGGACGGGACACTCCCCCTGGCCGGTTCCCCGGCCCGGACGGGACCGCTCCGCCGGATGCGGAACCTCCCGGGCGGGCACGCAGGAACGCCTCCGGCGGCATACCGGCCATGGCTTGGCCGCTGCCGCCGAGGGGGATGGGTTGTCGGTCTGGCACTCGACCACCTCCACCGGTGCAGGCATAGTCGACCACACATCAGGCCCCCCGCGCACGTGTGTTCCGTGACGTGTCACGCATCCGCGACCCGCCGGCCACCCGGCGGCCGCCGGCGAAAGAAGCCGGAAAACGCGACGAAAGGACTGCTTCCGCCCGTGAATGCCGTGCTCAGTGCTTCCCCGCCGCCCTGCATCTCCGACCCGAGCACCTTTTGTTTCCAGGTCTACTCGGTCACCGGCAACGAGTGGCTCGCCGGTTCCGCGGGCTGGCTCGTCACGAAACCGCTGCGGATCATCCTGATCGTCGTCATCGCCTTCCTGGTGCGCTATCTCACACGCCGGATGATCGACCGGGTCACCCGCCTGCCTTCGGGCAACGGCAGGCTGCCGGCCCTGCTGCGCCCGCTGCGGGAACGCGCCCCGGAGATGCTCGGCGCAGCGGTGCTCGAACGCCGCCGCCAGCGGGCCAAGACGATCGGCTCGGTGCTCAAGTCGATGGCCACGCTGATCATCTACGGCACGGCGTTCTGCCTCGTCGTGGGCGAACTCGGCTACGACCTGGCCCCGCTGATCGCGTCCGCGGGCATCGTCGGGGTCGCCCTCGGGTTCGGCGCGCAGAACCTGGTCAAGGACTTCCTGTCCGGGATCTTCATGATGATCGAGGACCAGTACGGCGTGGGCGACGTGGTGGACATCGGCGAAGCGACCGGCACGGTCGAGGCGGTCGGCCTGCGCATCACCACCCTGCGCGACCTGCAGGGCACCGTCTGGTACGTGCGCAACGGCGAGGTGCTGCGGGTCGGGAACTCCAGCCAGGGCTTCGCGGTCGCGGTGGTCGACGTGCCGCTGGGGTATTCCGCCGACGTGGACCGCGCCTCGGACGTGCTCGCCGTAGCCGCGACCAAGGCGGCCGAGAGCGAGGCCCTCGCCGCGCTCGTGCTGGAGCCGCCCGAGATGCTCGGGGTGGAAAAAGTCACCCCGGAGAGCATTCAGCTGCGGCTGATCGTGAAGGTGCGGCCGGGCAAGCAGTGGGCCGTGCAGCGGGCGTTGCGCGGGCAGCTGCTCAGGGCTTTGGAGGACGCCGGTTTCGAGCCGCCGCTCGGCCGGTTCCTGTCCTCCCCGTCGGTCGACAAGTGACCGGTTCGGCAAGGCAAGATGGAAGGGTGTCGACTGTGAGTGACCCGGAACCGGCGAACCTGTACGAGGCGGTCGGCGGCGAGCCGACCTTCCGGCGGATCGTCGCGCGGTTCTACCAGGAGGTCGCGCGGGACGAGATCCTGCGCCCGCTGTACCCGGAGGAGGATCTCGGCCCGGCCGAGGAGCGCTTCCGGCTGTTCCTCATCCAATACTGGGGCGGCCCGCACACCTACTCCGACCAGCGTGGCCATCCGCGGCTGCGGATGCGGCACGCGCCGTTCAAGATCGGCCCGATCGAACGCGACGCCTGGCTGCGCGCGATCCGGATCGCGGTGGACGGGGAGAACCTGCCCGAGCCCTACCGTGAGCAGCTGTGGGCGTACCTGGAAATGGCGGCGCACAGCATGATGAACAGCTTCGTCTGATGGCCGCGGCACCGCATGCGTCCTGGTGGTCCGACGCGGTCTTCTACCAGGTCTACCTCCGCTCGTTCGCGGATTCCGACGCCGACGGGATCGGTGATCTGGAAGGGCTGCGCCGCCGGCTGGGCTACCTGGAGCAGCTGGGCGTGGACGCGCTGTGGCTCACACCGTTCTACCGGTCCCCGATGGCCGACCACGGCTACGACGTGGCCGATCCCCGGGACGTGGACCCGATGTTCGGCACACTGGGCGATTTCGACGAGCTGCTCGCCGACGCCCACCAGCGGGGTATCCGGGTCACCGTGGACGTGGTGCCCAACCACACCAGCAACCAGCACGCCTGGTTCAAGTCCGCGATGGCCGCCGCCCCCGGCAGCCGGGAGCGGGCCCGCTACCTCTTCCGCGACGGCCGCGGCCCGGACGGCGCCGAACCGCCCAACAACTGGGTCAGCGTGTTCGGCGGCCCGGCCTGGACCCGGGTCCCGGACGGCCAGTGGTACCTGCACCTGTTCACCCCACAGCAGCCGGACCTGAACTGGGACGACGCCGAGGTGCGCTACGACCTCGAACGCACCCTGCGGTTCTGGCTGGACCGCGGCGTGGACGGGTTCCGCTTCGACGTGGCGCACGGGATGGCGAAGGCGCCGGGCCTGCCGGACATGGACCCGCACGCGGCCGAGGAGTACGGGACCAGCGAGCAGGGCAAGGCCTACGACCCGCGATTCGACGACGACGGGGTGCACGACGTGCACCGGATGATCCGGAAGGTGCTCGACGAGTACCCGGGCACCATGTCGGTCGGCGAGATCTGGGTGTCCGACGAGGAGCGGCTGGCCCGCTACCTGCGCCCGGACGAGCTGCACCTGGCGTTCAACTTCCGCCTGGTGCTCACCCATTTCGACGCGGACGCTCTGCGCACCGCGATCGAGCGGTCGCTGGCCGTGCCGCGGGCCGCGGGCGCGGACGCCACCTGGACGCTGTCCAACCACGACGTGTCGCGCACGGTGAGCCGCTACGGCGGCGGCGCGGCGGGCCTGCGCCGGGCGCGGGCGATGGCGCTGGTGGAGCTGGCCCTCCCGGGCGCGGTGTACCTGTACAACGGTGAAGAGCTGGGCCTGCCGGACGCGGACCTGCCGGCGAGCGCGCTCACCGACCCGTGGGCCCGCACGCTGAGCCCGGAGTACGGCCGCGACCCCGAACGGGTGCCGATGCCGTGGGACGGCGACCTGCCGCCGTTCGGGTTCTCCCGCAACCCGCGCACCTGGCTGCCGACCCCGCCGGACTGGGCCGGGCTGACCGTGCAGCGGCAGCTCGCGGATCCGGAGTCCACGCTGGCGCTGTACCGGCAGGCGATCGAGCTGCGCCGGACGCACCCGGCCCTGCACGCGGGCGACGAACTCGAATGGTACGGCGCGCCGGCGGGCTGCTTCGCCTTCCGCCGGGGCCGCGGCGGGCTGATCTGCGCGCTGAACACCTCGGCCAGCTCCATCGCGCTGCCGCCCGGGGAGGTGCTGCTCAGCAGCAGTCCCCTGGTGCAGGGCAGGCTGCCCCCGGACGCCGCGGCCTGGCTGGTCTGAGCCATCCGGATGATGTCCACTGTGGACCAAAAGTCGCCCTGGTGCGGCCGCGGCGGGCATGCTTTACTGACCGCGGTCATGTTTTGTGTTCGTGCGGCGGGCCCTCCCGCCACCACGCTCGCAAGATGCAGCGGGCGTAGTGATTCTCCGCGAGCGGAAGATCAAACCGTCGGTGTCCGACCCCGATGCCGAAGCGGTATCGCGAGTTTTTCCGTGTACTGGAGTGGAACATGACGCAAGGCACCGTGAAGTGGTTCAACGCCGAAAAGGGCTTCGGGTTCATCAGCCCGGACGACGGCGGGGCCGACGTATTCGTGCACTACTCGGAGATCCAGGGCAACGGCTTCCGCAGCCTGGAGGAGAACGCCCGGGTGGAGTTCGAGGTCGGCCAGGGCCAGAAGGGGCCGCAGGCCACCGGGGTCAGCGTCATCTGACGCGGATTTCGCGGTAGGACAAGGTTTTTCCGATGGGGCCGGTGCCTGGCGCACCGGCCCCATCGTCCATCCGGGACCGCCTCGGACCGGATCGGTCAGGCCAATCTGCGCCGTCTCGGCTCACCGTGGTCCCGCATCGGCTGGGGCGGGATACGGGGGCCGGCATCGGCTGGTGTGGTCAGTAACGCGGCCACGAACCGACGGACCAGGTCCGGTTCCGGGGTCACGTCCCCGTCCAGGCGGGCCACCAGCACCGCCGGTTCGCCGGGCGCGGTCTCCACCGACACCGCCCAGCCCTGGCGGGCGTTCCACAGCAACATCAAGTCCTGCCCCGGAAATTCCGGTGCGCGGCCGTTCAATGCCACGTACGCGGTGACCGTGTCGGAGACCTCGCACGAGGTGCACTCCACCGACACTCCCACGGCCGCGGCGACTTCGCGCACGTAGGCGACCAGCTCCCGGCGCAGCGAATGCGGATCGTCCGCGGCGGGCAGGGACATCGGACGCTCAGGACCGGAACGCAGCATGGTTCTCCTCTTCCGCCGCCGGGTTCCGCTCCGCGGCCGGGCCAAAGCCCGTGCCACGACCCGCGCCGTGGGAGGAGAACCGGCGGACACGGTGATCGGGTACGCCGAACGAACATCCGGCTGATGAACCGGCTCCGACTCTACCCCCCGGGGCAAGCGAACGGCTCAGCCTTGCGCGCCGCTGTCCGAATCCCCGTCATTTGCCGCATCCGCCACCGACATCGCCACCCACGCGGCGAACAACCCGGCCTGCACGTACGGTGCGGCTTCCCCGACCGCACGCACCACCTGCCGGGCACGCCCCTCAGGCCGCTCCGGTGTCTGCGGTCCCGGGACTTCGGCCGGGCGATCGGTGCGCCACGGCGTCTCCCCCGGCCGTACCTCGGCGAGGAAGTCCGCCGTCGGGTCACCGTCGGAATCGCTCATGCCCCACACCCTGACACCGCGGGCCGCCGCTCGCAGGCATATTCCGCGAATCCCGGGGAAACGGGTCAGAACAGCAACGGCAGCAGCGCCTGCCGCCGCCGGAGCACGGCGCCGTAGCGGGCGTCGAGGCGGAGCCAGGAATCGGTGGCGGATACGCGGACCACATCGCCGTCCACCGACGAGTCGAACAGGCCCATCCCGGACAGCGCGAACAAGCAGCGCATCTGGACCTTCACTTCGAGGTCTCCGCCGGTGACGGTGAGCACCGCCTGGTCCATCAGAGAAGCGGGCGGGGTGCCGTGTGGGCCGGCGTTGTCGCGGGCGAGCGCGACCCCGCGGTCGGACAGCTCGGACACCACGCCGACCGGCAGCTCGTCCACCAGCCGCCACCGGCCGCTCGGCGGCAACTCGCCGTGCCACAGCAGATCACGTGCCGGGCCGGGATCCATCACCTCGCCGCCGGCCACGGTGAGCGCGGCCAGCAGCTCGTTGCCCGACACCGTGACGTCGGCCGGGGTGACGGTCCCCGCCACCGCGCGGGTGGCGAGGACCTCGAACGGCGTGGCCGTCCACGCTTCCACGATCTCTTCCCCGGCACGGCGGCGCAGCCGGACCGCGGTGGTCCCGTCCAGCCGGACCGCGCGGGCCACGAACGCGCCCAGCGTCTCCCGGTCGGCGGGATCCGGGATCCGCAGTTCAGGCACCCGCGAACACCCGCTTGAGGAACTCGCCCTCCGCCTCGCTGAGCCGCCGGGGCCGCAGCTTGACGGTGTCATACGGCGCGAGCACGGTCTCCGCGGTGACGGCGACGGGATCGGTCTCGTCCGGACCGCCGTGCACCCGGTAACCGAGGGTCACCGTGGAAGCCTTCAGCTCGGTGAGCTCCATCTCCACGCGCACCGAGCCTTCGGGCCTCGCGACGATCGGCGCACGGTAGTGCACCGCGAGCTTCACGACCACGACGCCCTTCGGCAGCTCGGTGAGACCTTCCTTCACCGCTTCGCCGAACAGCACCGGAACCCGGGCCTCTTCGAGCAACGTCACCACATTCGCGTGGTTGACGTGCCCGTAGAGGTCCATATCCGACCACCTCGGACGGACGTGGCTGACGTAGGTCACCGCACAGTGCTCCGGATCTGTCGCGCGGCCACGGACAGCGTCGCGAGGTCGAGCCGCCCGGAGCGGGTGATCTCGTCCAGCGCCACGCGCGCCCGCGAAAGCCGCGAAGCGTTGGCTTTCTCCCACTGCGCGATCTGCTCGTCGACGGAACGGTCCTGATCACTCTGCCGCAACGCATCGAGCGTGATCGCGCTCAACGAACCGTACACGTCGTCGCGCAGCGAGAGCCGCGCGAGGGCGTGCCAGCGGTTGCCGCGCTCCAGCTTGCTGATCTCGGTGAGCATCCGGTCCACGCCAAGGTGATCCGACAACGCGTAGTACAGCCCCGCGGTGTCCGCCGGCGTGTGCGTGGCGTCCAGGCCGACCTGCTGTTCGGCCAGCTCGGCGACCTCGACCACGTCGAGCAGGCCGTAGCTGTGCAGCAACAGCGCGACCCGGCGGGCCAGATCCGCGGGCACCCCGTCCTTGACGTAGGCGGCCGCGTCCTCCTCCACCGACTCCAGCTCGACCCCGCGCAGCAACCCGCCCAGCTTCGGGCCGAGTTCGGCGAGCACCGGGCCGAACCGGGTGATCTCGGCCAGCGGCGCGAGCGGCTGCGGGCGGTTGGTGAGGAACCAGCGGGCGGCCCGGTCCAGCAGCCGCCGGGTCTCCAGCACCATCCGGTCCGCCACCTCGGTGGGCACCAGGTTGTCCAGCTCCGCGATCTCGACCCAGAGTTTCGGCAGGTCGTAGACGTGGGTGACCACGGCGTAGGCGCGCACCGCGTCGGTCGCGGTCGCGTTCATCTCCTCCATCAGCCGGAAGACGAACGAGATGCCGCCGCCGTCGACCAGTTCGTTGGTCACCAGCGTGGTGATGATCTGCCGGCGCAGCGGGTGCTGCGCGATCGCCTCGGCGAACCGTTCCCGCAGCGGCGCCGGGAAGTACTCCGGCAACCGCCGGGCGAACACCTCCGATTCGGGCAGGTCGGACTCCAGCAGCTCGTCCTTGAGGTCGAGCTTCACGTGCGCCAGCAGCGTGGCCAGCTCCGGCGAGCTGAGCCCGTCCCCGGCCTTCTCCAGCGCGCGGAACTGCGAGGTGGTCGGCAGCGCCTCCAGCCTGCGGTCGAACGCGCCCTTGGCCACCAGCGCGGAGACCTGCCGCGCGTGCACCGAGACCATCGGCACGGCGTGCGCCCGGCTGACCCCGAGCACCGCGTTCTGCCGGTAGTTGTCCGCGAGCACCAGCGCACCGACCTCGTCGGTCATCTCGCCGAGCAGCTCGTCGCGCCCGGTACGGGCCAGCCTGCCGCTCGCCACCAGATGATCGAGCAGGATCTTGATGTTGACCTCGTGATCGGAGCAGTCCACCCCGGCCGAGTTGTCCAGCGCGTCGGTGTTGATCTTGCCGCCGGTGCGGGCGAACTCGATCCGGCCGAGCTGGGTCAGGCCGAGGTTGCCGCCCTCGCCGACCACCTTGACCCGCAGCTGATCGCCGTTGACCCGGATGGCGTCGTTGGCCTTGTCCCCGGCGTCGGCGTTGCTCTCCGAGCCCGCCTTCACGTAGGTGCCGATCCCGCCGTTCCACAGCAGTTCCACCGGCGCCAGCAGGATCGCCTGGATCAGGTCCATCGGCGCGAGCCGGGTGACGCCCTCGGCCAGCCCGAGCGCGGCCCGCACCTGCGGGCTGACCGGGATGGTCTTCGCCGAGCGCGGGTAGATCCCGCCGCCCTCGCTGATCAGCGAGCGGTCGTAGTCGTCCCACGAGGAGCGGGGCAGGTCGAACAGCCGGCGCCGCTCGGCGAACGAACTCGCCGCGTCCGGCTCCGGGTCGAGGAAGACGTGCATGTGGTTGAAAGCGGCGACCAGCCGGATGTGCTCGGACAGCAGCATCCCGTTCCCGAAGACGTCGCCCATCATGTCGCCGATGCCGACCACGGTGAAGTCCTCGGTCTGGGTGTCCTTGCCCAACTCGCGGAAGTGCCGCTTGACGCTCTCCCACGCGCCTTTGGCCGTGATGCCCATGGCCTTGTGGTCGTAACCGACCGAGCCGCCGGAGGCGAAGGCGTCGCCGAGCCAGAAGCCGTACTGCGCGGAGACCTCGTTGGCGATGTCGGAGAACTTCGCGGTGCCCTTGTCCGCGGCGACCACGAGGTAGCTGTCGTCCGCGTCGTGGCGCACCACGCTCGGAGCCGCGACGGTGGCGCCCTCGACCCGGTTGTCGGTCAGGTCCAGCAGACCGGAGATGAACATGCGGTAGCAGGCGATGCCCTCGTTCAGCTGTGCCTCGCGGTCGATCCCGGCGTCGCCGGTCGGCGACGGCGGCCGCTTCACCACGAAGCCGCCCTTGGCCCCCACCGGCACGATCACCGCGTTCTTCACGGCTTGTGCCTTGACCAGGCCGAGGATCTCGGTGCGGAAGTCCTCCCGCCGGTCCGACCAGCGCAGCCCGCCGCGGGCGACCGGGCCGAAGCGCAGGTGCACACCCTCGACGCGGGGCGAGTACACGAAGATCTCGAACTTCGGGTGCGGCTCCGGCAGATCCGGCACCGCACTCGGATCAAGCTTGAGGGCCAGGAACGCGCGCGGGTTCCCACCGGAGTCACGCACGTGGTAGTTCGTCCGCAGGGTAGCGTTGACCACCGCGGTCATCCTGCGCAGGATGCGGTCCTCGTCCAGGCTGGTGACCTCGTCGATCATCGCGGAGATCTCCGCGGCCAGCGTCTCCTCGCGGGTCGCACGGTCCACATCGGACAGTTGCGGGTCGAAGCGGGTCTCGAACAGGCGCAGCAGTTTCGTGGCCACCTGGGTGTGCTTGACCACGGTGTTCTGGATGTAGGACTGGGAAAACGGGCTGCGGGCCTGCTGCAGGTACCGCGAATAGGCGCGCAGCACGGCCACCTGCCGCCAGCTCAGCCCGGCCCGCAGCACGAGCGCGTTGAGCCCGTCGACCTCCGCGTCGCCGTGCCAGGAGGCGTGGAACGCCTGCTGGAAACGGTCGCGCAGCTCGCCCAACGCCGTGCTGTCGGTCTTTTCCAGGCCCTTCGAGTCGATGCGCAAGCCGAAGTCGTAGATCCAGCTCGCGCCGCCATCCTCGCGGAACAGCTCGTACGGCCGCTCGTCGACCACCTCGACGCCCATCGCCTGCAGCACCGGCAGCACCTTGGACAGGGTGACGCCCTCACCGCGCAGGTAGAGCTTGAACCGCCGCTCTCCCGGCTCGGCGTCGTCGGGCAGGTAGAACGACTGGGCGAGATCGCCTTCCTCGGCCAGCGTGTCCAGCTTCCGGAGGTCGGCCAGCGCGTCCTCCGCGCCGAAGTCCTCCTTGTAGGCCTCCGGGAACACCTGGGCGAAGCGCTGGCCCTGCTCGACCGCGGACTCCTCGGCGACCGCGCCGCCCGCGCCCGGCCGCTCGCGGCGCTCGGCGAGAATCGCCTCCGCCAGCCGGTCCTCCCAGCTGCGCACGACCGTGTTGAGCTGCTCCTGGATGTGCAGGACGTCCGGCTCGATCCGGTTCGCCGGATCGGTGTGCACGATGAAATGCACCTGGGCGAACAGGGTCTCGCCGATCCGCGCGCTGTACTCGAGCTGGACGCCCTCCAGCTCCTTCAGCAGCACGTCCTGCATGGCCAGCCGGGTCTTCGTGGTGTAGCGGTCGCCGGGCAGGTAGACCAGGCAGGAGAAGAACCGGCCGTAGGGGTCGCGGCGCAGGAACAGCCGCAGCCGCCGCCGGTCCGACAGCGTGATCGCGCCGGTCGTGGTGGCATACAGCGAATCCGAGTCGGCGGAGAACAGGTCGGCGCGCGGCCAGTTCTGCAGCACCTCCAGCATCCGCTGACCGGAGAAGGACTCCATCGGGAAACCGGCGCGGTGGATCACCTCGCGCACCCGCTTGCCCACCACCGGGATGTCGAGCACGTTCTCGTGCAGCGCGATGGTGGTGAACATGCCGAGGAACCGGTGCTCGCCGGTCACCCGGCCCTGGTCGTCGAACGTCTTCACGCCGACGTAGTACGGGTACACCGGGCGGTGCACGGTGCTCGGCGCGCTCGCCGGGGTAAGCACCAGCAGGGTCGGCGCGAGCCCGTCGACCGAGCTGTCCGGCCCGGCGGTGAGGCTGCGCGCGGCGAGGCTGTCCTGGCGCAGCACACCGAGACCCGACGCGAGCACCGCGCGCAACGCCGGCTCGTCCGTGTCCGAATGCGGGTTGTCGACCAGCTCGTAGCGGCGGTAGCCGAGGAAGGTGAAGTGGCCGTCGGCGAGCCAGCGCAGCAACCGGGCGCCTTCGTCGATCTCGCTTGCGGGCAGCTTCGGCGGGTTCTGCTCCAGCTCGCCGGCGAGCGCACAGGCCGTCTGGCCCATCTTGTCCGCGTCCTCGACGACCTCACGCACGTCACCCAGCACCGAAGCCAGCCGGTTGTCCAGCTCACGCGCCCGATTCGGGTCGGTCACCAGGTCGATCTCGGCGTACATCCAGGATTCCGCCGCCGCACCCGCGGGCGGGTCGCCCGGGTCGGCGTCCAGATGCAGCCCCTCCAGCTCACCCGTCAGCCCACGGCTGACCACGACGATCGGGTGCACGATCCGGTGCACCTGCACGCCGTCGCGGGCGAATTCCGCGGTGATGCTGTCCACCAGGTACGGCATGTCGTCCGTGACCACCTGCACGACGGTGGCCTCCCGGGTCCAGCCGTCTTCGGCGGTGGTCGGGTTGAGCAGCCGTACCGCGGGCCGCCCCGGCATCCGCTGCCCCGCCAGCTGCAGATGCGACCGCACCGCACCGACCAGCGCGACCGGATCGTCGCCGACGATCTCGTCGGCCGGAATGTGCCGATAGTAAAGGCGGATCAACTCTGCGATCTCGGGCGCGCGCGCCGCGGCGGCCTCGACCAGTTCGTCCCGGATCTGCTCCGGGCTGGTGGTACCGCTTGGCGCGCCGGCGTCCGTGCCGACGTCGGTTCCGGACAGGGACGAGGCTCCCGTCGAGCTCATTGAGCAACTCTCCAGTGTGCGAGATCGAGACGCGTCCGTCACCACAACGTGCCGGACGCCCCCACCCTAATCGGCCCGCCACCGGGCCCGTACGGCGCGGGGAAAGACTTAAGGTTCCCGCTATTGCGTTGCCCCGCAGGGTTTGCGCGTGATCGGTTCAGCTACCCGCCGGTCGCTTCGCGGTGCCCCGCCGGGAAACCCCCGGCACCGGCCCGCCACCGCGGTCACGGGCGCCGCGGGCACCTTTCGGAATCGGTTCAGAAGTCTCGGCTCGAACGTCTCGTGGTTGGGAAGGGTGCTTCGGCCGAGCGTGAGGATTTGCCACAACGCACGGTCGTTGCTTGCGTCGTGCCGCTGGCCGATGGCCGTGCTTCGCCTCTGGCTCCGGCTGGCGCCGCCCGGTCTTCTCGACGGTCTACGACTGCTGTCTTCCGGCGCACCCTTTTCGCCCACACGACACGGTGCCTCTCGGCCACTTCCCGACCGCACACCTTGCGAACCAACGGCGCAATCTGCTGATCTGCGCAGGCCCCCGGTCGACGCCCACTGCGAACCCGAACCCGCCGCTTGCCTCCGGTCCCCACGGACTCCACCCGCTCCGTACCGCGCCCGCCCTACACCGCCAGGCGTTGCCCGCCAGCCACCACCGGACCGCACACCCCGCGAGCCAACATCCGAGCAGACCGCGCAACCCCGCCGATCTACGCCACCCCGGCGAACCCCATCGCGCCCCTCTGGCCGTCCGGTACGCGATGCCCACACATCACGCGTACCCTCCGCGTGGCCCTCCCGCGGCCGAACCCTTCGCACCTTCGCAGCCGAAACATCCCGCCTGCCTGGACAACCCGGCCGTCCCAGCGATCATCCCGTTCTCAAGCCATCCCGATCGCGGCTTCTTGTGCCGCCCCCAGCCACCGCGTCCTTGACCCGCCCGGCCCCACGGTGTCGCCCCGAGCGCTGGCCGAGCAGTTCGAGTCAGTCGGTCCTGCGGTGCCGGTCCGCGGTGGCGTGCCCGTTGATCGAACGCTTCGTCCCGTCCTCCGGCCCGAGCCGCTTCACCAAGGCGGCCGCGCTCGCGGTCCCCGCCTGATGTTCGGCGAGCGCGCGGGCGAGCAACTCGGCCAGACCCGCGTCCGCCGGCGGTTCGTCCTCGGCGATGGCCCGCGCGTAACTGTCCGGGAACGGCTGCGACGACGGCGTCCAGTCCTCCACGTCCGTCAGCGGATCGAGCGCGGGCGGCATCCGCAACCGCGGCAACCACGGCTCGCCGGCAAGCTCGTCCAGTTCCGGCTCACGCGCACTCCCGGCCGCCGTTTTCCCCTCCCCCGCAACGGTTTTCCCCGGCTCGGCGGGACCGGCCGACTCCGCGGGCCACTCGGCCTCTTCCGCCTGCGGTCCGGTCGCGCCAGATAGCCGTCCGGGTTCCCCAGCCCACCGCTCGGTTTCCTCGACCTGCCGCCCGGCTTCGTCATCGCGGTGACCGGCCGCGTCGGCCCGACGCCGACCGCCCACACCGTCCCCGGCGGAAATCCCCAACCGGTCCAGCACGGACCGCGCCGCGACCGACCCGTGCTCGGCGTCATGCCGCGTCGTCCGGCGAGCGTCCCGGCGGGCCTGTTCCTCACGCGCCCACTCGTCGCTCTCCCACAACGGCGCCGCGGGCTCGTCCGCCGGCGCCGGCGCCAACGGCAGCTCCGGCAAAATGTCCGAAAGATCCGGCATCCGCAACGAAAACCGCAGCGGTTCATGCGTCGACCGCTCCGCCGGTCCCCTCGGCGCCGAACCGTCCTGCGCCTCGTCCCGTGCTTTCGGCTCGACCTCCGGCCACCGGCCGGAGGTCGCCACATCCCGGCGAACAGACTCCCCAGCGGTTTCCCGACGCACAGTCTCCGCGACTTCCCCACGGGCCGCCGATTCCCCGGCCGCTACCCGACGCAGCGGCTCTTCTCCGACCGGCTCCGCGCCGTCGCCACGCCCTCCCGACCCGCCGACTTCGCCTCGCCGCAACAATTCCGCGTTGTCGCCACGCTCTGCCGGCTCCCCGGCTTCGCCTCGCCGCACCAATTCCGCGTTGTCGCCACGCCCTGCCGGCTCCCCGGCTTCGCGTCGCCGCACCGGTTCCTCGAGAGCCCGCCGCGCAGCCTCCTCGACGGCCCGCCAAGCAGCTTCCCCACCGGAAAGCCGCGCAGCCGCGTCAACCGCCCGCAGCGCGGCCTCCTCGGCCGCTCGCCGCGCAGCACCCCCCGCCGTCCGCGGCGCTCCGTCGTCCACAGCCCGCAGGACTGGCTCTCCCGTCACCCACGACTCGGCTTCCGCCGATACCCGCCGCACGGATTCCCCGGAAGTCCCAGGCACGCCCTCCCCGACAGCCCCGGTCACAGCCTCCCCAGCCGCCACATGCTCCTCTCCCGCCACATGCTCCTCTCCCGCCGCACGCCCCTGCCTCTCCACACGCGCTCCTCCGGACCCGCGTACTCCCCCAAGCCCGTGCGCCTCTCCAGCCACACGCATCTCTCCAAGCCCCTGTACTTCCCCAGGCACACGCACTACCCCTGGCACACGAGCCGGCAGCTCCTCATCAGCCCCGCTCGCCCCACTCCCCTCAGCCCCGCTCGCCCCTCTCCCCTCACGCACCTCGTGGCCCTCTCGCGCATCACGAGCCTCACCAACCTCACGCACCTCACCAACCTCACGCACCTCACCTACAGCACGAAGCGCCCGAGCCTCACCAGCTCCACCCACCTCACCCACCACGGATTCCCCAACAACCCCACGCTCCCCAACCGTCCTCTGCTCACCAACAGCCCCTTGTCCCCCCAGAACCGCATGCGCCACAGACTCCCCGGCGACCCCTTGCTCCCCAGCATCCCCCTGCTTCCCACCAGCATGACGCCCCGCACCCGCCCCAGCAGCCGCACGCCGCCCGACGGTCCCCCAAGCCCCGGACTTCCCACCAGCAGCACGCTTCCCAGCAACAGCCCCCTCAGACGCCCCCGTCGCCCGCGTACGCGCTGTACCCGGCGAAGCAGCCGAAGCCGTGCCACGCACCGCGCGCCGCTCGGACACCTCAAGCAGGTCCGCCACAGACCGCTCAGCAACGTCCCGCCCCTGCTTCGCGGCGTGAGAACCCGCCGGCAGCGAAGCAGCCGTCTCACCACCCCCAGCGACATCCGGCCGCAACGCCCGCACACTCCCCACGGACGCAACAGTCCCCACAGACGCAACATCTTCCCCAGAGACAGCCGGAAACACAGCCGTCTGCTCAAGAGACGTCTCCGCGACAACAGCCGATTCAAAAGGCGGCGAAGCCGACGACGGCTCGTCCCGGATCACCGGCATCACCGAAGTGACCGCCGCCTCAACCCGTGGCTCAACAGCCATCGCCACCGACTGGGCGTCACGCGGCCCACACGTCGCAAGTACCTCGTCCAGATCGAACGACGCCAGCTCACTGGCCCCGAACTCCCCAGCGAGCAAACCGCACGCCTGACGCCGCGCGCGGGCGTGTACGTGCTCCGCAGCGCGCGAGCGGTGTAAACACGCAATGGCATCTTCAGCCCTGCCGAAGCGTTCCTCGATCTGCGACAGCTCCAGCCACAGCCGCGCGGTGAGCGCCGGCAGACCGTGCCGGTCAGTGGCGCCGACAGCGTGCGCCACCAACTCCGCGGCAGCGTCGCCGGCCCCTGCGGGCATATGTACGCGCGTTGCGACGGCGAGCCGCAACCAAGCCGCAGGCGCCACACCAGCAGCGCGTTCCGGCCCCCGCAGCATCGGCTCCGCGATGTCGTACGCCATGTCCGCGTCGCCGCGATCCAGCAAAGTGCTCACCAGCTGTAGCACCAGCCGGATCCGTACGAGGCCACCGTCGTCGCCAGGGCGATCCAGCTTCTCGAGAAAGCCGAGACCGGTGCGCGCGGCGTCCGCAGCCGCCGTGAGATCACCATGCCGGCGACGATGCGCAGCAGTCCCGTTACGCAGCAACGCACGCATGAGGAGACGGCTGTCCGCGTCGAGCGCGTCGTCGGCCACCAGCAGCTTGTCCGCTTCCACCAGTACGCGGTCCAGCTCCGGCTTGCGGCCGAACTGGGCGAGGCAGCCCACAAGGTGACACAGCGCTTCGGCGCGCAACGACGGCAGTACGTCCTTCGACAACGCAGGGCGCAGCGCGGCCAGGCCCATCACCGGTACGCCGAGGCTGCGCGCGCACACCGCCAGGTCGATGCGCAGCCGCGCGGCAGTGTTCACGTACCCGGCGTGCTCGGCCGCGCGCAACGCCGCCACGGCACGGCCGACCGTGTCGGTGCGATCGCCGACGCGCACCCGCGCGGACACGACCAGGCTTTCCGCCCGGATCCAGTGCCCGTCCGCGCCGGCCGCTTCGGCGAGCGCCGCGGCGCGCTCGCCGAGCACCAGTGCCACCTCCGGCGCGCGCAGGTGCAGCGCCTCAGCTTGCCCGATGAGCCGGGCGAGGTCGGCGAGAGTCCCGCCACCGGCAACGGCGGGCCGCCCGTCCGCGGATGCGGACGGGCTGGGCCGGTTGTGCCTGCTGGTTTCCACTCTCCGACCCCCCGCGCCGGTCAGTCGCGCGTCAACTTGCGATGGGTGACCCGGTGCGGGCGGGCGGCTTCCGCACCGAGGCGTTCGATCTTGTTCTTCTCGTAGCCCTCGAAGTTGCCTTCGAACCAGAACCAGCGGGCGGGGTCTTCCTCCGTGCCCTCCCAGGCCAGGATGTGCGTGGCCACCCGGTCGAGGAACCACCGATCGTGCGAAATCACCACGGCGCAGCCGGGGAACTGTCCGAGCGCGTTCTCCAGTGAGCCCAGCGTCTCCACGTCCAGGTCGTTCGTCGGCTCGTCGAGCAGGATCAGGTTGCCACCCTGCTTGAGCGTCAGCGCCAGGTTGAGCCGGTTGCGCTCGCCACCGGAGAGCACGCCGGCCGGCTTCTGCTGGTCCGGGCCCTTGAAGCCGAACGCACTCACGTACGCGCGCGAAGGCATTTCAGTCTGGCCGACGTGGATGTAGTCGAGCTTGTCGGAGACGACCTCCCACACGGTCTTCTTCGGGTCGATGCCGCCCCGGTTCTGGTCCACATAGGACAGCTTGACCGTCTCGCCGATCTTGACCGAGCCGCCGTCCGGCTCCTCCAGCCCGACGATCGTCTTGAACAGCGTGGTCTTACCGACGCCGTTCGGCCCGATCACGCCGACGATGCCGTTGCGCGGCAGGTCGAACGAGAGCCCATCGATGAGGACACGGTCGTCGAAGCCCTTGCGCAGCTTCTCGACCTCGACGACCACATTGCCCAGCCGCGGACCGGGCGGGATCTGGATCTCTTCGAAGTCGAGCTTGCGGTGCTTGTCGGCCTCCGCCGCCATCTCCTCGTAGCGGTCCAGCCGCGAGCGGGACTTGGTCTGCCGCGCCTTCGCGTTGGACCGTACCCACTCCAGCTCGCTGCGAAGCCGCTTCGCGAGCTTCGCGTCCTTCTTGCCCTGTACCTCGAGCCGTTCGCGCTTCTTCTCCAGGTACGTGGAGTAGTTGCCCTCGTAGCCGACGACGCGGCCACGGTCGAGCTCCATGATCCACTGCGCGACGTTGTCCAGGAAGTACCGGTCGTGGGTGACGGCCAGCACGGCGCCCGCGTAGTTCGCGAGGAACTGTTCCAGCCACAGCACGCTTTCGGCGTCCAGGTGGTTGGTGGGCTCGTCGAGCAGCAGCAGGTCGGGCGCGGAGAGCAGGAGCTTGCACAGCGCGACGCGGCGACGCTCACCCCCGGAGAGGTGGGTCACCGGCTCGTCCGGCGGCGGGCAGCGCAGGGCGTCCATCGCCTGTTCCACGGCGGAGTCGAGTTCCCAGGCGTCCGCGTGGTCGAGGTCCTCCTGGAGCTGCCCCATCTCCTCCATCAGCTCGTCGCTGTAGTCGGTCGCCATCTGCTCGGCGATCTCGTTGTAGCGGTCGAGCTTCTTCTTCGTGTCGCCGAGGCCCTCCTCGACGTTCTGCCGCACGGTCTTGCCCTCGTTCAGCTCCGGCTCCTGCATCAGGATGCCGACGGAGGCCCCCGGCTGCAGGAACGCCTCGCCGTTGCTGGCCTGCTCGATCCCCGCCATGATCTTCAGCACGGTGGATTTACCGGCGCCGTTCGGGCCCACCACGCCGATCTTGGCGCCGGGGTAGAACGCGGTGCTGACGTCGTCGAGGATGACCTTGTCCCCGACGGTCTTGCGCACCTTCTTCATGGTGTAGATGAACTCGGCCATGCCAGCGATCGTAGAGTGGGCCTCTCGGCGCCCTGACGGCGGTCACCACCGTGCTACCGAGGGTCACCCCGACATCACTCCGACGACATCACTTTCCGGGGGTTTTACTCGCTCCGCTTGCCCTGCGCGAGGTTCTTCAACATCGCGTTGTAGGCGGTCAGCTCCTCGTCACCGGTGTTCTCCTCGCGCCGGTCACGTCGTTTCGCCTCGCGCTCGTCCGCGCGCGCCCACTGCACCAGCAGCGCGATCAGCACCAGCAGCACGGGCACCTCACCGGACGCCCACGCGATGCCTCCGCCCAGCCGCTGATCCGTGAGCAGGTCACCGACCCACGGCAGCCGAAGCGAGGTGTAGAACTCACGGCCGATGACCGTCTGCATGTTCATCAAGATCACACCGAAGAACGCGTGAAACGGCATCGCGCCGAACATCATGCCGAGACGCCCGATCGGGGGCAGCCGTCGCGGCGCCGGGTCGACGCCGATCACCGGCCAGTAGAAGACGTAGCCGACGAGCAGGAAGTGGGCATTCATCGCCAGGTGTGCCCAGTGGTAGTTCAGGGCGGCGTCGAAGAGTCCCGAGAAGTACAGCCCGTAGAACGACCCGATGAAGAGCAGCAGGGCGATGATCGGGTTGGTCAGGAACCGCGACACCGGTGAGTGCACTGCGGCGAGCAGCCACTCACGCGGGCCTGGCGGCGCGTCGCGACCGGCTGCCGGCAGCGCGCGCAGCGCGAGCGTGACCGGCCCACCGAGGACAAGCAGCACCGGCGCCACCATCGACAGGAGCATGTGGTTGCCCATGTGCACGCTGAACATCGCAGGCGCGTAGCGGCCTATACCGGACGACGTGGCGAGAAGGATCACCAGGCAGCCGGCGACCCACGAGATCGTCCGGCCGATCGGCCACTGGTCCCCACGCTTGCGAAGGCGGCGTACGCCGGCGAGGTACGCCGCGGCGAGGACAATCGCGAGAGTGCCGTACACGAGGTCAAAGCGCCATTCGGTAAGCAGGCGCCAGAACGTGGGTGGACCGTCGAGGTTGTAGCCGATGAGCAGTTCAACGGTGGACGGCTGGGTCACTGCGTCCGGCGGTGGTGGCGTACGCGCGAGCCCGGACGCGATTCCGATCGTGACGAACATGATCAGCACCTCGACCGCGGCCAGCCGTAACAGCTGGCCACCGCCCTTGCCGCCGACCAGGTTCGCGACGCCGCGCTGCCGCTGCTGGTGGCCGAAAACACCGAGAAGCAGCAGCGCGACCACCTTCGCGACCACGAGCAGGCCGTAATCGGTGGTGAACAGGTCGCTCAGGTTGATCCGCACCAGGGCGTTGATAACGCCGGAGACGGCCATCACGATCCAGCACACCAGCGCCAGACGCGAGAAGCGCTGCGCGGCGAGCGAAAGGTGCTTACCCCGGCGCCAGCCGAGCGCCAGCAACGCCAGTAGCCCGCCAACCCACAGCGCGGCGGCGATGAGGTGGAACAGCAGGCTGTTGGTGGCCATGTCGTGGGAGCCACCGCTGGCCGAGTGACCGGTGACCGCTACCGGTATGAGTCCGGCGACAGAGACGAAGAAGAGCGTCGCCGTCCAGCCCCAGCTGAGCACGAGACGGCTGCCGAGCGCGAGCAGGACCGCGATCAGCGCCGTCCAGAGCCATGCCTTCGGTTGTTCGATCGCGTCGACGAGGTCGAGCAACGTCTGTGGGGACAGAACCTCCGACAGTGGCTTCCCTGCGCTGTCGGCGGCGGTGAAGACGACCGAAAGAATGGAAGCGGCAAACCAAACCCACGCGGCGATACCAGCCGCGCGTACGGCGGCGTACCCCTCGGGAGCGAGCGTGCCATTCTGCTGTGGCGGCACCAGGAACGCAGCCAGCAACAGCGAGCCGACAGCGACAACTGACGCGCCTTCGGCCAGCACACGGACAACGGTGACGCCGTAGCGTGTGACGAGGCCCGGATCGGGCAACCCGGCGATGACGTAGCCCGCGCCACCCGTCAGCGCGACGAGACCGACTGCGACCACCGCGGCGAGCAGGACGCCGACCGAGAGCAACGGCAGCACGCTCGTCCGTCGACGAGTGGGTGCTTCCGGCTTCAATACGGGCTCCGACGTCACCCGTCGAGACTAAGACTGTCCCATTTGCCGCGGCACGGGGGTAGGCCGCTGTCACTGGATCAAACCGACCGGCACACGGTCATGTCGTGCCGCCCGTGCCGCGCCGATTGCCGCTGGCACGATCAGCGCGGCGATGAAACCGATTAGGACACGGACAACGACGTCGCCTGGGCGATTCCTCCGATCGATGGCGGCCCGGCGAGGAATCCCGAGTAGGCGATCGTCGACACGAATGCGAGTTCTCGTTCACCACCGCCACCGTCTGCGCGCTGGCCGGCGTCGCCAGCCAGACTGAGCGCGAGGGGAAACACAGAGGCCAACCCCGCCCCTGCGAGCGCGAATCCGGCGTACGCGAACCCTGCCGGAGGCAGTGCGGCATTGACCAGACCTAGTGCGGCGAACCCGGCACCGACGGGCCAGGGAACGCGTCGCGCCGAACCGCTCGTGAATCGACGCGCCCACGGTTCGCGAAAGCGCCATCGCCAGAGCGAAGCCGGCGTACGCGAGCGCGGCCGCGCCCTGGCCGACACCGTGCGCCGTAACCATGAGCAATGCGGACCAGTCGGAACTCGCTCCTTCTGCGATCGCCGAGCACAACGCCACCGAAGCAAGCAGCCACAGGACCGGGCGTCGGATCGGCGCACGCGCGGGCGACTGTTGCCGTGTCTCGTGGGCCGGCCGCCGACCAGGAACAGCGCGCAGCACAGCAACCAGCACGACCAGCGTCACTGCCGCCCCGGCTGTCAGATGCCTCGCAGGAGACCAGCCCTGTCCTGCAGCCAATCCGGCAAGCAGGGAACCGACGAGTGCGCCGAAGCTGAACCCCGCGTGCAACGTCGGCATCACGGCCCATACGGCGTTCTACGAGCACCCCGGCGATGTTCATCGCCACGTCCAATGCTCCGACGCTCGCACCAAGCACGAACAACGCAGCAGCGAGCAACGGGACCGACGACGCGTACCCGACAAACGCGAGCGCGACAGCTGCCACGACCGTGCTCCCCGCAACTGCCATACGTGCGCCGAGCCGTTCCGTAAGCCGACCGGCTAGCGGGGCGCCACACAGCATCCCGACGCTTGCGCCGAGTAACGCGAGGCCGAAGGTTCCCGGCGTAGCAGCGACCTGGGCGGCGAGGGCCGGCGTACGCGGCGCCCACGAGCCGAGCGCCGCACCGTTGAGCGCGAAGACCGTAAAACCGCCGTCCGATCGCGCACCGCACCGTTCCTAATCGGTAGTAGGGGTAGTTCTTCCGGCTCGTGGCCGGGCCTGTTGGTGCTGGTCCGCCGGCGGGCGACGCCCGTCCGTTTCCCGTCGTTCGACGACTTACGAAAGAACGGCGCGTCTGCCGGTGGGCTGGTGATTGTGGTGGTGGGATGTCGTTGCTCGAGTCCGCCGCAGGAGGTGACCTCTCGATGTGTTCCCGAGCTTCGAGCTCTTTGGCAGAACGAGGTTCCTGCGGTGTGCTGGAGTCGCGAACGGCTACTGAGATGACGGACCGCCGAGTCCCGCGATTAGGGCGCTGCGTGACCCCGCCTGGACCCGTGAACAGCAGGAACACCGAAGGAGACGTGACAGGTTGAGACTTTTCTGCGGCATCGACTGGGCCGAATCCCACCACGACGTCGCGATCATCGACGACACCGGAACCGTGGTCGCGAAGGCCCGGATCGGTGACGACGCGGCCGGGTTCGCTCGCCTGCTCGACCTGCTGGCCGGGGCCGGTGACACCGCCGAGGCGCCGGTCCCGGTGGGCATCGAGACCGACCACGGTCTGCTCGTGTCCGCGCTGCGCTCCACCGGCCGCACCATTTATGCGATCAACCCGCTCTCGGCGTCGCGTTACCGGGCCCGGCACCAGGTGTCGGGCGCCAAGTCCGACGCCGCCGACGCGGTGATGCTGGCCAACATCGTGCGCACCGACACCGCCGCGCACCGCCCGCTGCCCGCCGACACCGACCTGGCCCAGGCCATCCGGGTACTGGCTCGGGCGCAGCAGGACGCGGTCTGGAGCCGCCAGCAGCTGGGCAACCGGCTCCGCTCGCTGCTCACACAGTTCTACCCCGCCGCGCTCGACGCGTTCGCCGGGCTGCCCGAGGGCGGCCTGGCTCGCCGCGACGCCCGCACCATCCTCGCCGCAGCACCCACACCCGCGCTCGCGGCAAAGCTGACCCGAGCACGTCTGCGGACGCTGCTGACAAAGGCTGGACGCCGCCGCAACGTCGACCACGACGTGGATCGCCTCTATGGCGTGTTCCGGTCGCAGCGGTTGCGGCAGCCACCCCTGGTGGAGAACGCGATGGGCATCCAGTTTTCGGCTCTGCTGAGCCAATTCGAGGCAGCCTGCGCCGCCGCCGACGATCTCGCGGAGGCCGCGCGAGCACATTGTGAGCAGCACCCGGACGCCGTGATCATCACCAGCTTCCCCGGCCTCGGGCTGCTGGCCGGTGCCCGGGTGCTCGCCGAAATCGGAGACGACCGCACCCGCTTCGCCGACCCGCGCGGCCTCAAGGCCTACGCCGGCTCCGCCCCGATCACCCGCGCCAGCGGACGAAAGACCGTCATCTCGCACCGCCACATCAAAAACCGGCGCCTGGCCGCAGTCGGCCCGATCTGGGCACTTGCATCGCTGCGCGCCTCGCCCGGCGCTCGTCGGCATTTCGACACCCGCCGAGCCGCCGGAGACTGGAACCACCAAGCCCAACGACACCTGTTCAACAAGTTCCTCGGGCAACTGCACCACTGCCTGCAAACGGGCTGTCCTTACGACGAACATCACGCCTTCCCACCCCCACTCGCTGCTGCGGCTTGACTTCTAACAACCTGAGATGTCTTTCGCTCCGTCGGCAAGCCTGACTTAAGCGCTTCAGGAAAACTAGGGCACGCTATGCTCCGCCGATGAGCACCACCCGGCGACGGCGCCCGACATTGGACGACGTCGCAGAGGCGGTCGGGGTTTCTCGCGCCACCGTGTCCAACGCCTACAACCGCCCGGACCAGCTGTCGACGAAACTGCGCGAAGAGATCCTTCGCGCGGCGCGCGGTCTTGGCTACCCCGGCCCCAATCCAACGGCGCGAAGCCTCGCTACGAGCCGCACCGGCGCCATCGCGTTCCTGCTCGACCAATCGCTGTCCGCGGCGTTCTCCGACCCAGCACTGTCGATCACTCTCGACGCGCTGGCGAAGACCGTCGACCCCACCGGCCACGCGCTGCTGCTACTTCCCGGACGCGAAACCCAGGACGGTCCCCCGGCAGAACGCGTACTAGCCGCGCAGGCCGACATCGCCGTTGTTTACTCCCTAGCCGACGGCACTGACGCACTAGACGCCGTACATGCCCGAGGCCTCCCCTTGGTGATCATCGACCAGCCCCCGCTACCCGCAACCGCCCGAGTCGGCTGCGACGACCATGGAGGCGCCTCCCTCGCTGCGCGCCACCTTGTAGAACTGGGCCATCGCCGCTTCGGAATCCTCTCCGCGCCGCGGGTCGCCGTCACCCCGCCAGCTGAACCCGCTCCCACCCAGGCCGCCACTCCCCCAGGATTTGCAACCGCCAACGCCGCACGGCTTTCACCGGGCGACGCCCCGCCAGACTGCTCCGCCAAATCCATTGGCACCACTCGACCGACCCCCGTTACGACCGCGTCGTCCACCGGAAAGCGCAGCAGCCCCGCGACCCCACGACAGCTCGACACGGATCGCCCTGTCGACAAGCGCCAAAGGCCCCACGCCGCCGCCTCGCGTACGCCACCGACCGATCGCCTCGCCGAGCGGGACACTGGCCGCACGCCAGAACTCACCGGCCCAGCACCCCGTACCGGCCTAGAATCCGCCCAGGCCAGCGCCTTCCGCGGTACCCGCGAACGACTGGCGGGCTACCTCGACGTTCTCACCGCCGCCGGAATCACCGAAGTCACTGTCTCCGAGGCGCCCTGGCTGGCCGCGTCGACCGCACGGGCCAGCGCCACCGAACTGCTCACCGCGGAGCCCCGCCCGACCGCCGTGCTGTGCATGTCGGACCAACTCGCCTTCGCCGCCATCGCCGCCGCCCGCCGACTGGGCCTCCGCGTCCCGGAAGACGTGTCGATCGTCGGCTTCGACGACACCCCGCAAGCCTCCTGGTCCGACCCGCCGCTGACGACCGTCCGCCAGGATCTCGCCGGCAAAGGCCGCATCGCCGGCGAACTCGTCCTGCGCCTCCTCGACGGCGATCCCGCTCCGCCGCCGATCGAACTCCCGGTGTCGCTCATCATCCGGGAAAGCACCGCGACGATTTAGGCAAGGCAACTCGCCGATCTGTGGACAACTCGTCCCATTCGAGCTAAGTACGACTACTTGTCCACAGAAGTAGGATTCCCTGCAGACAAACCCCCACTCACCCGCCATTCTGGAACCAGCCCGATTTCCACGGCGGCCACCCGGCCGCATCCAGAGGGGGATTCACCACTATGTTCCGTCACCTGCGCTCTGCCCTTCCGGCGTTCCCCGGCGATTCCGGCCGACCGGATCGCCCGTCGCGCCACCTGCGGCCCGCGCGTCTGCCATACCTTCTTTTCCTGACCGCCACGGGTCTCCTCGCGAGCGGAGCCTTGGCAGAGGCCACCCCGCTGCCCGCACCGGCCACCCCGCCACCGCCCGCCGCGTCGTGCGCGGTCGGCGAATTCTGCCTGTGGGGAGATGAAAACTATTCCGGAACCACCCATAAGTACGACCTGCGCACCGCCAACCCCAGCGACTGCATTCCCCTTCCCGAGGGTTTCGACGCACATTCGTTCGGCAACCGCCTGACCCGCGACGTCACGATCTACCAAGGCGCCGACTGTTCCACTGAAGGAGATTTCATCACCTATCCGGGTGGCGGCACCTATGTTCCCCAGTCGCCGTTCGTGGTCCGCGCCGTCAAGATCTGGGAATAACCCCGAAACGGGGACCGCCGAACCGCCCTGCTCCAGGCCGAGTCGACTCGCGGCGTTTCGCCGGCCCCGGGGGCCGCGCCCCCGGGCGGCCCCCAGCCCGTGGGCGCGCTTCCCGCAACCAGCCGCGCCCACGGGCCCCCCGCCCTCGCCTCCCGCACCGGCCCCCGACCCGAGCGCGGGAGGCGAGGCCAGGGTTCGCTCCGGCACCCGCCCTTGCCCACCACACAACGTCCCTGCCCCTACACCGTCGCCCCGGCCTCAACCCCTCCACCACCCTTATCGCACCCGCCGCCTTCGCGCATCGCCACGGGCAGCGATTCTCCCCTTCGACCGCCGACGCCACCCACCTGTTTCGGCGGCTACTCCGCGTCACCACGCTCACCATCGCCGCCCAGTGCCGCGTCAGGCAACGTTGGGCAGGCAATCCGGGCGGCGGATCTTCGAGCCGGCTGCCAACTGACGCTTGGGGTGGCAACGCCGGTTGCGCCAGTGTAGATAGCCAGCGATCGCGGCTTCCTCAACGGCGTGAGAGGGATAGTTGCCGCCGTCCAGGGCGCGAAGGAGCGCAGCGCGGTGAACTCGCGGCGCCAACCTTCTGAGGCCCGGCACCAGCACGCGACATTACCGGCATCACCGCTACCGGCTTCCGCCGCCCGACGCCACCGGTTGGAACTGAAGCTCAGACACTCTGTGCAACCACTTCACCACTCACCGCACGACACCGCGAAAACCGTGCGCAGACCCACCGGCGTCTTCGGCGGGCCGCCACACCGCACGTCTGCGCCTCTCCGCACAGGAAGCAGATTCGCCCCTCCGGACATGAAACAATCCGGCGGTGTCGGACGATCGAGAGAATGGCGATGGCTAAGCTGCTGGAGTGCCGCCGTCGCCAGCCCGGGCCCTCGTAGCTCAGCTGGATAGAGCAAGAGCCTTCTAATCTCTAGGTCGCAGGTTCGAGTCCTGCCGAGGGCACAGAAACACCAGGTGAAACGGCATATTGATCAAGGAAGGTTGGAACCGCAGGAGCCGGATAGACCACAAATGCAACACATTGGATCCGGCTGACGCGAAGGCGGAGCCCACGGCGCGCAAGCCGAAGCTCCGCCTTCGCCCGTCTGTCCACCCCGGCCGACACCTACCGCCGGAGGTTCAGCGGTAGGCTGGTGGCGGACCTCTTCGCGGAGGAATCGCCCCCGGGTAGCAGGCCAGCTACCGGACCGCTGTTCTGGTGGACGGGGCTCTTTCCTGTCTACGGTGGGCGGCATGGCTGATCGCCTGCTCGTCATGACGACCACGCCGGACCGGGAGTCCGCGGCCCGGATTGCCTCGTCCGCTGTCGCACGGCGACTCGCCGCTACAACGCAGGTCCGTGGGCCGGTCACCGCGTACTTCTGGCACCTTGGCGAGACCGGCGAGGGCGAAGAGTGGATCGTCACGTTCAAGACGACCAAAGCCCGGTACGACGCACTCGAAGCCCACATCCGCGCGGAACACCCCTGGGACAAGCCGGAAGTGACCGGGGTCGAGCTGGTGCGCGGGTCCGCCGACTACCTCGGGTGGGTGGAGATCGCGACCGCGCCGGAGTGAGTCAGGACCGCACCAGGTCGAGCGCCGCCGCGACCTCCGGAACGTCGCGGTGCCGGTCGAGTTTGCGCGCGACCGCGGCGATCCGAACGCCCGGGCGGGTCGAGGCGACGCCGACAGCGAGCTCGTGGGCGCGGCACAGCGTTGCAGCTGCCTGCTCGACCTCGTGCGCCTGCAGGTACGAGGTCGCCAGCCAGGTGAGATAGAGCGCCTTGTCGCGGGCGCAGGTGTCGTCGAAGCCACCGAGCACGCGTTCCAGCACAGGCACAGCGCGGAGCGGCCGAGCCAGCTCCGGTCAGCAGCGACCGGCCATGATGTCGACCTCGGCGCTATCGACCCAGAACACCCAGTCCGGCTCCGGCCGCTCGTCAGGCTGGTTCAGGGCATCGCGGGCCATGGCGAGCGCGGTGTCGGCCTGCCGGACGTCCCCGGCGACCGCGTAGGCCCATGCCTTGCGGGACAGCAGCAGAGCAGACACCTTCGGTGTAGCGGCCTCGCGCGCGACTTCGTACGAGGCGTCGGCGACCGCAGTGCCGTTCTTCGCCGTCGTCGTCTGCTGGTATGCCGCATAGGCGAGTGCATTGCCAGCGAGGTCCTGGGCGCCAGCCTCCTCGGCCGCGCGGCGGCTGTCGGCGTAGAAGCGGCTGGCCCGCCGAAGGTCGCCGTGGTCGAACGCCGCCCAACCCGCTTGTTGCAGGTGTCCGGCGAGCAACACGTGAAGCTCACGCCCGATATCGCCCGTGAAACTGGCGCCGCGGAGGAGGTTCTGCATCGCAACGACCTCGGCGGCGTAGACGGGCGCAGTGTCAGCCCCGCCGAGTACATCGTCCAGACGCCGGAGCCGCGCGGTACGTCGCCGTAGGGGGTCAAGGTCGGCCTGTCCGATCTGCCGGTCTGTCGGCTGCTGGACAAGTCTCAACGGCAGCGCGAGGGACGCCACGGCCCCGATGAACTCCCGCCTCTGCACCGCGCCGTCGTCTCCCTTCTGTTGCCGCCGCGCCGCACGCGTCGCCGCCACGGCATCCCTGAGCACTCGGCTCTCCACGTCGAAGCTGTCGGCGAAATGCTGCTGCCAGAACGGCGTCAGCAGTCGACGTTCCGCCTCCCAGCGCGAGACCTCGTTGCAGGTAACCGGTCGGCCAGACAGCGCCGACAGCGTGTCGGCCTGCTCGGTTTGGGATCGTCCCGACTGAACCCGGAGACGCCGGAGCAATTCGCCGATCGTGTCGGGCTCCATGTGTACCCCCCGCCCTCCGCCTGGCGTAGTGGCCACTGCGCATCATCACACGTGGCGGAGCAAGGCGGTGATCATGACGGTGCGGGTTAAGGAGCAGCGCCGGCGCTACCGGGCGCCGGGGACGACCGATCTGGCGCTGAGGGTGCACATGGATCCGATGAACGCTCGGCGCAAGACGGCGCATTTCTACCTGAAACGACCTCTCGCGGACCCGGCGGCGTGGTGGCTGATCCCGTGGTGCTCGGTGGACACGATCTACCCGAAACGGCCTGAGCCCGGGGACCTGGACCTGTCGGGGTTCGTGGACGCCGGATGGTGCCCGGCCTGCACTCAGCGGGACCCGCAGTGACCGCGGTCATCTACCTCGATCCGGCGGTGCCGCGCCCGGTGATCGATGGGGCGTGGCATCTGGCCCGGCTCACGGAGACGGTCCCGGCGCTCGGCGACGAGATCGAGACGCTGCGTGGCGCGTCGGCGCTGGTCGAGTACGCGCCAATGGCCGCGCGAACCGCCCAGCGGACCCATTGCCCCCAACTGCCTGGGGAAACGCTGCGCGAAACCGCAAGCGCAGCGTTTCCCCAGGAACAGATTGCGCGCGGGCCTGGGAGAGATACTTCACGGAGGTGCTCACCCACGAGCGAGACGCGACGCAACGGCTGGGAAGGCGAGCCGGTCGGCGTATCGAGGTGCGAGGGCGGCCGGTCCGTCCGCGAGATCGCCGCCGAAGCCGAGATCGCCGCTGCGGTCACCTCCGGCACCATAGGGCCGCTTCGATGACAATCCACGGGCCGGCAGTCCGCCATCAGATCGGGACCAACCAGGTCGGAGGCACAACATAGGGCCGCTCTATCCGTCACGGGACAGTGGAGGGCCAAGTTCGATCCCCGGCCGCCGGTCGTGAGGGGCCAGTTCGGGCCGAAGAAGTCAGGATGCCCTCGGCCGCCGTGGCGATCGTGCGCGACGTGACGACCTCGCCCGGCCTGGCGGCCGGGTGCGGGGGCCGGGCGGGCATCAGGGTCTGCCCACGTCCGGCCGTGGGTCAGATCCGGTGCTTCGTCCAGACTGGGCCGACGATGCGCCACTCGTTCTCCCAACCCGCCGCGCGATGCCTGTTCAGCGGCCACCGCAGCAGCGCGACCAGTCCGGTCAGCGCCAGAATGACGGCCAGTTCGGTCAGGATGCCGACGACGGTGCCGCGTCTGCCCGCCTGATCGGTGCCCACCGGTGGGGACACCTGCCGTCCCTGTCTGTCGACCCAGATCGTGACCGTAGTCGGGGCCGAGGTCCCGACGTTCATCTCGACCTGGCCGGAGTGCACTGACCCGTCCGGCAAGGTCCACACGACCGGCACCGGACGGGTGGTCGGGACAGGAGGGACGTTCAGCGCCTTCTGGACGGGCGTCGCGGCGACCGGAGTGCTCGCCGCGGCTTGGGCGGCCGCTGTGTGCTGGACACCAGTGGATACCGCACGTCCGGCCGCGACGGCGAACGGCACGGCGGCCAGCGCCAACAGGATCGCGACCGCGACCAGCAGGCTCTCCAGGCGGTCGACCGTGCGTCTCAGAGGACTGGGCAGCAGCCCGATGCGCCGGGCGAACCACAGGATGGGCCGGAATGCTTGAATGATGGTCATCTCCATCACCTGTGCCCACTCAACTGAATTCGGCTGCGGACAGATTCCGTATTCCGGTCGCTATTCGCTGACCTTCGCTTCCCTGCCGTGCACGATGATCGCGTAGATGACCAGCACGTCCAGTGCGATGACGATCGTCCCCCACACCGGGTACGCGGACAGGAACACCAGTTGTGCGATCGCGTTGACGCCAGCCAGGATGACGGCGATGATCCGCGCCCAGAGCATGCCGGTGAACAGGAAGCCCCCTGCCACGACGGCGAGTCCACCGACGATGACGTGAACCCAGCCCCACCCGGTCATGTCGAACACCAGCAGCCCCTGCCGGGTGACGACGTAGTACTTGTCGTTGAACAGGGCGACGAAGCCCTCGATGAGGCTGAACAAGCCCAGCAGGATCATCATCGAGGCGCCGAACCAGATCCAGCCGACCCACCGCGTGGGGGTTGTGCTCTCCGGAGTGGTGAACATCGACGTGCTGTCGCTGATGCCTGAGTGTTGCTGTGCGTGCTGGCTCATGGTCGCGCTCCCTTCCCTGGATACCGAGGCCATCATCGCGTCGGCCGGTCGGCTGCTCCTCGCCCGCGCCGGATGAGATGGGCCGGGCACACGCGGCGGCGATCGCGACGCGGCGATCACGACGCGTCCGTGGTGCGCTTCCGAAGCCGATCCACTCTCACGTGGCATCGTGGCTCACCCTGCGCGGGGGAGGCCGTCCCGGGGGGCCGGGCGGAGGATTCCCCGATGGGAGTCATGTCGCATGAAAGTGTGATCGAAGGTGCTGGTCTCACCCGCGCGGAGCGCGCCGCCCGCGGCAAGGCCGCCCGGGCCGAGGTGCCTCGGGCCAGTCATGCCGAGTTCGTCCGGAAGTCGCGTCGTCCGTCGCCGTTGAAGTTGCTCGCGCGGCAGGACACTTCCCGGGTGCCGGAGCTGGTACCGATCCGCTATGGACGGATGGCTGTCTCGCCGTTCACGTACTTTCGGGGTGCGGCCCTGCCGATGGCGGCCGATCTGTCCACCTCCCCGTCCAGTGGCCTCTCGGTCCAGGCGTGCGGGGACGCGCACCTGATGAACTTCGGCCTGTTCGCCTCGCCGGAACGTCGCCTGATATTCGACATCAACGACTTCGACGAGACGTTGCCCGGACCGTGGGAGTGGGACGTCAAACGGCTGGCGGCGAGCCTGGAGATCGCGGGCCGGTCCAATGGCTATGCCGCGAAACGTCGCCGCGGCATCGACGTCGCGACGGTTCGTGAGTACCGCCAGGCGATGCGCGAGTTCGCGAGCGCCACCGCGCTGGACGTCTGGTACGCCCATGCCGACGTCGAGACGGTGCGGGCCGTCTACACGCAGAACCTGACCGCGGCCAGTCAGCGAAAGCTGGAGCGGACCCTCGCCAAAGTACGCACCAGGGACAACCTCGGAGCGCTGCGCCGATACACCGAGACCTATGACGGAGGGTTGCGCATCGCATCGGACGCGCCCCGTGTGGTCCGGGTCGACGACATCACCGATCCCGGCCAGGATCCCGGCGAGTTGCGGGCGCGTCTCGGCGAGATCGTCCGGGCCTACCGGGAAACACTGGAACCGGAACGCCGGGCGCTGCTGGATCGGTACCAGTACGTGGATCTCGCGCGCAAGGTGGTGGGTGTCGGCAGCGTGGGCACCCGCTGCTGGATGATCCTGATGCTCGGTGACGACGAGCAGGATCCACTTTTCCTCCAGGCGAAGGAGGCCGGGCCGTCGGTGCTCGAGCAGTACCTGGAGCCGAGCCGGTTCGACAATGCCGGGCGTCGCGTGGTCACGGGACAGCGTCTCATGCAGACGGTCAGCGACGTGTTTCTCGGCTGGGTCCGGGTCGGCGGGCTCGACGGCCGGCAGCGTGACTTCTACCTGAGGCAGTTGCGTGACTGGAAGGGGTCGGCCGAGATCGAGTCGATGCCACCGCGCAACATGAGGGACTACGGCCGCCTCTGCGGCTGGACGCTCGCGCGGGCACACGCCCGATCGGGCGACCCCATCGCGATCGGCGCATACCTCGGTTCAGCCACGGTGTTCGACGAGGCGATCGCGGACTTCGCCGCTGCCTATGCCGACCAGAACGAGCGAGACCATGCCGCGCTGGCGGCGGCGATCGCGTCGGGTGCGGTGCGGGCCGAACCGGACGTGTGAATGCGGCGGTGTGCTGGTCACCCACGGTGTCAAACCCACGGTGTCAAGAAGCGCTCGCCGACGTGGGATGGTCCTCGCGCGGCTGGTCCAGGAACTGCACGATGCCCAGACACACCAGCAGCACGAGAGCGATGATCAACACGGTCAGCGCACTGGGCTGGCTGATCAACACGAAGACCAGCACGGCGATGGCCACCAGACCGATCCGCAGGGCGTTGCGGAACCGGTGGACCCAGGGCCCGACCGGACCCGTCCGCAGGCCCGCCCTGGCTCCGCCACGGCGGAGCCAGCCGATTCCGTTCGCGACACCCTTGCGGATGCTGACGGCCGTGACGGAGGGTCCGCTGAGGAAGGCCGCCAGGGCGAGCACGAGGCCGACCGCGAGCACGGTGCGCAGTCCGTCGCGCAGGAAACGCACCAGGATGTCGTATGCGGACCCGGTGGCCGGCGCCGCGTTGGCGGGCACGCTACCGATGAGGATGCCCCGCACGATCAGCAGTGCCGCCGCGATCACCAGCATGCCTCCAGCGACGCCTAGTCCAGCGCCCACCAGGGCGTGCCTGTGGTTGCGGGCCAGGTAGACCCCCGCGGCCAGGAACACCAGGGTGACCCAGGGCAACCAGGTCGCCACGCTGCCCAGCAGCGAGTAGATGCCTTTGCCGCGTTCCAGCGTGGTGGCGTTGGTCAGCGGTACCGTCGGATGCACGTCCGGCACCCGCGCGGCCACGCCGAACCCGGCGGCTACCAGTTGTTGCTTCGCCGCGGTGATGAAGGGGCCGAGGTCGAGCCGCACCTCTCCGTTGCTGACGACGACGGACTGGCTGTTGCCGGAGAGCACCTGATTCATCTGCTCACTGGTGGTCCGCAGCGCCTGGTTCCACACCTGGGCAACCGCGGGGCTGGCAACGATCTGCGCGACCGCGCCGTGCACGTAGTTCTGCACGGCGTTGGTGAGCGGCCCGGTCAAGCCTTGCAGCCGGTCGGTCACATTGGGCGGCACGCCGCGCTCCCCCAACGCGTGCACCGCGTCCGTCGCGATCGCCTGTACGTCGACATAGCTGAAGATGGTGTTCGCGACACGGTCGGTGATGACGGTCTGCACCGCCGGGTCCTGAATCAGGGGACTCGCCGTCGCCACGAATCGGTCCGTGTTGGCCACCTGGTTGTGCACCCACACCGTCAGCAGTGAGATCGGGGCGAGCAGGCATCCGAGCACCAGCAGGAAACCCGCGCCGATAGACCTCCACGGGATGCCTCGCCGCTCTCGATGTTGCCGTAGCGTGCGCAGCCGTTCCAACTCGGCGCGTTCGCCGGCGGTCAGCGGCGTCTCCCCGTTCTCACCCGCCGTGCCGGACATGGTCACCTCGCAGGGGTTCGGAAGGTAGCGAGGGAATCTCGTGCACGGCCACGATGCGCAGGCCGAGTGTCTCCAGTAACATCAGCAGCCCGTGCAGCTGCGCCTGATCCTCAACCGCTCCGTAGATCAGCGTCTCCGGCGGCGCCTGCACGACCTGGACATCAGTGAATTCGTCCACTGCCTGGCGCAGCGGATCGGAGACTCTTCCATACACTCGGAATTCGTAGTTCCTCGCTGCCACCTCCGCACTGTTGGCCGTTTGCTGGCCGACTTCCTCATCCGCGCTGGGTGAAACGCGCGATTGAACTGGAGAGCGGACAGCGGATCCACCGACAATGGGGACAGTGTCGGGAGGAGGCTGCGATGCCGGACGATTGGCCCGGGCCGGCCCGCCGACGGGTGCCACGCACCAAGATCATGGTGGCGGACCTGCCGGTTCGGATGGTGACCCGATGGCGGTTGCTGCACATGCTCGACCAGGCACGAGACGCGGCCGTGACCGTTCTCAGCGCGCCTCCGGGCACCGGGAAGACCGTCCTGCTGGCGGAATGGGCGCGCCAGCACGACAGGTCGGGCATCTCCTGGGTGTCGCTGGACTCCGATGACCATGACGACTGTCGATTCTGGTCGGCAGTGCTCGACGCGCTTTCCACCAACGCAGACCTGCCCGGCACCAGTCCGATCAGGACATTGGCGGTGCCTGCCGAACCCGCGACGGACCTGGCTTTCTTCGCCGCGGTGGTGGACGCGTTGGACGAACTTCCGCGTCCGGTCACACTGGTCCTGGACGACGTGCAGGAACTCGGCGGCGCCCGGTCCGCGCACGGGCTGCGTGCGCTGGTTCGCGCACGGCCATCGGGACTACGCCTGATCCTGTCCGGTCGCGGCGACCCGCCCGTGTCGTTGGCACGGTTGCGGATGTCCGGCGAGATCGCCGAGATCGACGCCGAGCAGTTGCGGTTCACCCTCGCCGAGGTGTGTTCGCTGTTCGCGATCAGTGGCGCGACCATCACCCCCGACGAACTGATCCGGCTGGCCGATGAGGCGGAAGGCTGGGCGGTCGACGTCCGGATGGCAGTGGCAGCCGCCGTCCGGGAAGGCAACATCGGCGAGTTCCTCGCCGGCCATGACCGGGCCCTGCGCGAGTACCTGACGGAGGAGGTGCTTGCGGCGTTGCGCACCGACCAGCGCGAGTTGCTGTACGCGATCAGCGGATGCGAGGAGGTCACTCCGGCCCTGGCCACGGTCCTGTCCGGCCACTCGCACGCGCAGGGGCTGCTGCACGAGCTGGGCGGGCAGGCGGTCATCGCGACCAGGCTCGCCGGTCCGGAGCCGCACTACCGGATACCGACCTTGCTGCGGTCGTATCTGCTCGCCGAACTCACCAGGCGGGATCCGGTGCGCGTCGACCGGCTGCACATCGCCGCGGCCGAGTGGTTCACGGCGCAAGGGCAGCCGGCGGACGCGCTGCGGCACGCGACGCAGGCTCGCGACGCCGAACAGGTCGCGACACTGCTGCGCGGCTCCGCGGTCGATCTCTTCCTGGCCGGGAGACACGACGTGCTCCGCAAGGCGTTCGGGGTGCTGGACGATCGGACGGTCGCGGCGGACCCGCTCCTGGCGCTGTGGTCGGCATCGCTCTACCTGGAGGCGGGGCAAACGGATGCGGCGGACCTGCGGCTGGCCCATGCCGGGGCGAGCATGCCCGCCCCGCCCGAGCCCGAACTCCGGGCGTTGTGGCAGCTGGCGGTCGCCCGCCGGGCCCAGATCGCCGGTGACGCCCCCCAGATCGTGTCCACGCTGCGTGAGGTCGACTCCGAACTCGCGCGGGGGAACGCACTCGGCGGTCTGGTGGAGCTGTCCCGCGAGACCCTGGCCCTGATCGCCGGGGACACGGCCGGCAGTCGGAAACGGCTGACGACGGTGCTCGACGACGCCACCCGCACGGGCCGGGAGTTCGTGGTCGCCCGCTGCCTCACCACGCTGGCGGAGCTCGCGGCCATCGAGGGCGACTTCACCGGCATGAACAAGATCGCGCGCACGGCCGATGCGCGCCTGCGGGCAATGGCGGGTGGAGGCGAGATCGAACAGGCGACAGTCTGCCTGATGCTGGCCTATGCAGCGTTGCTGCGCGCGGAGCCCGCCGAGTGTGTGCGGCAGTCCGCCCGGCTCGGCGACGTGCCGGGACAGACCCTGTCGGGCAGGCACAATCTGCGTCTGATCGCCGCGGCATTGCGTGGTGCGGCCGAATTCGAGCTGGGTGACTGGCATACCGGGCTGCGGCGGATGCGACGGGCTCGGACCGCGATGGGAACCAGCACGCCGTCGCCCCGATCCGCCGCCCTGTGCGCGGCGATGGAGCATCGCGGAGCCTTGTTGCTCGGCTCGACGGAACAAGCCCGGGAAGTCGTCCGATGGAGCCAGGGTGTGCTGAAGCATTCCGGCGAATTGCTCCTGATGCGTGGCAGAACGCAATTCGCACTTGGCAGGCACGTCTCCGCACGGAGAATGCTCGAGCCGGTGCTGTCCGGTGCGGTCGGTTGCGCACTGCCCTGGACGATGCTGGACAGCGCGCTGCTCGGCGCGCGGATCGCCATCAGCGACGACGCGGACGGCCCGGCTCGCCGGCTGCTGGACCGGGCGCTGGACATGGGCGAGTCCATGGGCGTGCGGCATCCGTTCGTCTTCGCCCCGTACGACCTGGTCGAGGTCCTCACCAAGCGGCTGGGCCGGCTCGGCGCCCGCGACAAGTTCGCTTCCGAGGTGCTCGCCCAGCGCAGGCGACTCGCGCTGCCGGTGGTTCCGCCTCCCCTGACCGAACGCGAGATGAGCGTGCTGCGCCTGCTGCCCACCCTGCGGTCGATCGAGGAGATCGCCGAGGATCTGACGGTTTCCCCGAACACCGTCAAGACGCACGTGCGGGGCATCTATGCGAAGCTCAACGTGCGACGCAGGCGCGACGCCGTCGCTATCGCGATCAGTCACGGCCTGCTCGACCACAGATCGTCGATTTCGGGAATTCAGCCCTGAGCCAAAGGGTCGTTCGGCCCTGTAAGCCCGATTTCCCCGGTCATAACCTCCGCTGGGTGTACCAGGTTAGCTTCGTCTCGGATGGCAGTCGCCGCTGGCCGATGCCGCACACCAAGCTCGTGCCGCCGCCTCTGCCGTCGCGTTTCGTCGAGCGTCCGGCACTTCGCCGCAGGCTGGTCAACCATGCGTCCTCGACCGACGTGACGCTGCTCTGCGCACCACCCGGATATGGCAAGTCGACGCTGCTGGCCGACTGGATCAGGACAGCAGGCGACGCGGACAGGGCATGGGTGTCACTGGACCGCGACGACGATGCCGGGCGATTCCTGACCGCCGCCCTGCTGTCGCTCGGTGAGTGCGGCGTCGTCCCGGCCGGCAGCAGGCTCAGGACGCTCTCCCCAGCCGACGACCAGGACCCGGCGAGCCTGCTGGCCGACCTGGTGAACGCCGTGGCCGCGGTTCCCGCGCGGTTGTATCTGGTGCTCGACGATGTGCAGGAAATGTCCAGTGTGGAAGTTCGGCGGGTGCTCGCCGCGCTGATCCGTCATCAGCCGGGCAACCTGCGGCTGGTGCTGGCCAGCCAGTCCGACCCACCGTTGCCGCTGGCCCGGTGGCGCGTGCAGGGGCGCCTGGCTGAGCTGCGCGCCGACGAACTGTGCTTCTCGCTGGGCGACGCCAGCCGGCTGATTCGGGACGCCGGGGTGACGCTCACCGGCGATCAGCTGCGCCGGCTGGTCGCACAGACCGAGGGCTGGGCGGCGGGCCTCCGGTTGGCCGCGCGGTCGCTGCGGACCGCGGGCGATCCGGAGCGGCTGCTCGCCGATCTCGCGGGTGGCGATCGCGCGATCTCCGATTTCCTCGCCGGCGAGGTCCTCGCGGGGCTGCCACCCGATACGAGAAGGCTGCTGCGCCTGCTCAGCCCGTGCGACCAGGTGGATCCACGGTTGGCGGCGCTGTTGTCCGGACAGGCCGACGTGGGTGAGATCCTGGCCGAGCTGGAACGGACCAGTTCGCCCATGGTCACGCTGGGACCTGACCGGCGCAGTTACTCGATCCACCCGCTGCTGCGCTGCTACCTGCGTGCCGATCTGGTACGGCACGAGCCGCGACTGGCCAACCAGGTGCACGCCAGGGCGTCTGCGTGGTACGCGGCCCACCGTCGGCCGGCCGAGGCGCTACGGCATGCCGAACAGAACGGCGACGAGCACGCGGTGGTGGCGCTCCTGCGCGACGTGTCGATCGGGATGCTGCTCCAGGGCAGGCCGGAAATGGTCCGTCAGGGTCTGGCGTCGGCGGGCGCCGGTGCCATCGGCAACGACGCTGTGCTGTTGCTGTGCTCGGCATTCGCTCATCTGGAGATGGGTGAGTTGTCCGTGGCCGAATCCGATCTCGCGCGCGGTGACGCGGTCTGGCCGGCTTCCCCGACCGGCAGCGAGGCGGCTTTGCGGCACCTTGTCGTATCCGCGCACGCGCTCGCGCTCGGGCGGAAACCACCGAACCGTCCGGACGACGACGGCGCGCTCGCCTCCGGCCCTTCTGGCATCGACGCATGGCTGCTGCTGGACCGCGGGCTGGCGCTCGCGGCGCACGGTGACCGTGCCGGCGCCCGGAGTCTGTTGCGCTCCGCACGCGAATCGAGCCGTGCTCAGGGGTTCGACTATCTCGCGATGCACGTCCGGGTCGCGCTGGCCGTGTTGCAGGCGCTGGATGGTGACTACGCGGCTATGGAGACGGCATGCGCCGAGGCCCTGGCGTGGTCCCGGACGAGCGGATGGCCGCGGTCGCCCTGGCTCGCCCCGGCCGAAGTGCTGCCGGGGCTGGCCCGGCTGCTGCGCTCGGATCCGTCCGGCGCGTTGGAGTCGTCCGGGCGGTTCGCGGACGCGGAGCCGAGTCTGGTGCGGTTCCTGGCCCGCCTGGTGGTCGGGGTCGCCCGGTTCGACCTGGGTGACCGCGTTCCGGGAGCGCGCCTCCTCCAGACCAATCGCCGGGACCTGGCCGACGATCACCTGCCGCCCGAACTGACCGCGACCGCCGCCGTGCTGGAACACCAGTGCGCCATCGTGGGTCGTCACCTCCCGGTCGCCCGGGACGTCGCGGAGTGGTCGCTGCGGCGCCTCGGCGCAGGCGCGGAGAGCGCTCTGCTGGACGCTCGGACCAGGTTCGTCCACGGCGACCTCGCGGGGACCAGGCGAGCGCTGGAGGCGATCCTCTCGGAGCGGACGTCGGCTCTCGTCCCGGCGACCACGGTCGAGGCCTGGCTGCTCGACGCGGCGACGTCACTGCGCGCGGAACGCCGGACGTCGGCACGGGAATCGCTCAGCAGAGCACTCTCCGTCGCCGAGCGCTCCAGCATCGTCCGGCCCTTCGCCCATGCCGACCCCCCGGTTCACCGGTTGTTGCTGGATCAGATCGGCGGCTTCGGCCACACCGACGCCTTCGCCGAACGGGTGCGGCAGGTCCTGACCGCGCCCGGGGAAAGAGCTGACGAGCATGTCCTCACCGGCCGTGAACAGGACGTGCTGGCCAGGTTGATCCTGCCGCAACCGCTGGAGGAGGTGGCCTCCGACCTTCGGGTCTCGGTGAACACGGTCAAGACGCATGTCCGGGCCATCTACGCCAAGCTCGGCGTCAACAGCCGCCGCGCCGCGGTCGTGGCCGCGCGGGAGCGTGGCCTGGCCTGAGCGCCGCGCGTTCGCCGTGGGCTGTGCGGATGAACTCACCCAACCCGGGTGGTGCGTACCGCTGCCGGTCCGGGCCACCGTGATCGAGCAACCTGCGCAGGGTGCCTGAGAGCCGCGGCGGACGGATCGTGGTGGGCGATCGCCGGACATCCGCGCGGCCGGATGAACGGAGGAGTCATGACGGGTTACCCGTTTCTGGATCTCGTCTGGACGATGCTGGTGTTCTTCGGCTGGGTCATCTGGTTCTGGCTGCTGATCGTCATCTTCGGCGATCTGTTCCACAGGCATGACGTCTCCGGCTGGGCAAAAGCCGGCTGGACGGTCGGTCTCATCCTGTTGCCGTTCGTGGGTGTGCTGATCTACCTCATCGCCGAGGGCAAGCACATGGGCGAGCGCAAGATGGCCGAGTCCAAGGCCGCGCAGCGGCAGTTCGACGACTATGTCCGGTCTGTGTCCGCCACGGGCAACGACGCGAGCGCCCGGATCGCGACCGCCAAGCGGCTGCTCGACGAAGGCACGATCACCGAGGACGAGTACCAGACCCTGAAGGCGGACGCGCTCGCCCACCCCCACTGACGGCCGATGGTGGGGCGGGTGCCAGACGAGGAGAACGGTCACGTCGGCGTGTCACGTCTGCGCATGTTCGTGCTGGGCGTGACACGCCCGCTCGCCACGGTCGTCCTGCTCGTCGTGGCGTACTACGTGTTGCCGTCGGGGCGGCGGCTCGACCACGGCGACGTGTGGCTGCTCGCCGTCGGCCTGGTTCTGGTGACGGCACTGCTGGCCTGGAACGTCCGGCGGATCCTGCGATCCCGGCATCCCGTCGCGCAGGGCATCCAGACGCTGGCCCTGGTGATACCGCTGTTCCTGCTCATCTTCGCCTACGTCTACGTGGTGGTCGGCGAGGACCCGCCGCTGAACTTCAGCATGCCGCTGACCAAGACGAACGCGCTGTACTTCACGGTGACGGTGTTCAGCACGGTCGGTTTCGGCGACATCACGCCGGTGACCGAAGGCGCGCGCGTTCTGGTCACCATCCAGATGGTCTGCGATCTGCTCGTCCTCGGCGGGGTGTTCCAGGTCGTCGTGACGGCGGTGCGGCGGGCCCGGGCGGCGTCTCCAGGTGCCGGGCAGCCGGACGCCAGGCCTCACCGGCGCGGCTGATTCCGCGCGCCGCCGTGACCGATTCGGTGGGCACATCGGGTGAAGAACCGACTGGAGGCAGAAGATGACCGAGACCGCGATCGCCGACCACGGGATGATCGGAGACCTACAGACAGCGGCGCTGGTGACGACGGACGGATCGATCGACTGGTTCTGCTGTCCGCGCTTCGACTCGCCGAGCGTCTTCGGCGCGATACTGGACGATCAGCGCGGCGGCCGGTTCCGGATGCGCCCCACCGGCGTGGAATACACGACGAAGCAGATGTACTACCCGGATTCCGCCGCCCTGATCACGCGCTTCTTCACCGAATCGGGGGTCGGTGAAGTCATCGACTTCATGCCGCTGACGGGTACGCGGGCGACGGACAACCATCGGATAGTCCGGTTGCTGCGCTGCGTGCGCGGCAGGATGAACTTCGAGGTGGAGATCGCGCCGCGCTTCGACTACGGCCGCCGGCCCCACGAGACCCGGGTCACCGAGAACGGAATCGTCTTCACCTCCGACGACCTGACGCTCACCGTGCACTCGGTGCGGGAACCGGACGACGCGCGGCTGGCCCATGGCCAGGTCCAGGACGGCACTGTCGGTCTGAACATCGAACTGGCCGCGGGTCAGGTTCGCGGGATGGCGCTGGAGTCGGCCGCGGAGGGGCCGCCCAGGCAGATCCGGGCCGCGGAGATCGAGACCTTGTTCGAGGACACCGTGCGGTACTGGGGATCCTGGCTGGCGAGGTCGGCGTACTCCGGGCGCTGGCGCCAGGCCGTGGAGCGCTCGGCGATGACCCTCAAGCTGATGACCTACGCGCCCACCGGAGGCATAGTCGCCGCGCCGACCATGAGCCTGCCCGAGCAGGTCGGCGGCGAACGCAACTGGGACTACCGCTACACCTGGGTGCGGGACGCGTCGTTCTCGGTCGCCGCATTGCTCGAACTCGGCTTCGTGGACGAGGCCGAGCAGTTCGGCCGCTGGCTCGGCGACCGGGTGCGCGAGACCGCGGGCGGAGCCGGTGGGCCGCTGAACATCATGTACCGCGTCGACGGCACGTCCGATCTCAACGAGGAAGTGCTCGGCCACTGGTCGGGCCACCGGGGATCCACCCCGATCCGGGTCGGCAACGGCGCCGCCGGACAACTACAGCTGGACATCTACGGCGAAGTGCTGGACAGCCTGTTCATCGGTGATCGGGCCGGGCTCTGGGTTCCGCACAACGGGTGGTCGGCGATCCGCGGCGTGCTGGACTGGGTCGCCGGCAACTGGGATCAGCCCGAGGAGGGCATCTGGGAGACCCGCGGGGGCCGCCAGCCGTTCACCTACGGACGGTTGATGTGCTGGGTCGCGCTGGACCGCGGAATCCGGCTGGCCACGACGCACGGCCGCCCGGCGGACATCAATCGGTGGCAGACGGAGCGGGACCGGATCTACAACGAGGTCATGCGCCGTGGCTGGAGTCCCGCGCGCCGGGCGTTCGTCCAGCATTACCACACGGAGGTCCTCGACTCGTCGCTGCTGCGCATGCCCAAGGTGGGTTTCATCGCACCACGGGATCCACTGTGGCTGTCCACTTTGGACGCTATGGACACCGAACTGGTGACCGACAGCCTCGTCTACCGGTACGACCCGGCAGCATCGCCGGACGGGTTGCGCGGCTCGGAGGGAACGTTCTCGCTGTGCACCTTCGCCTACGTCGACGCGCTGGCCAGAGCCGGACGGGTGGATCAGGCGCGGCGGGTGTTCGAGAAGATGCTCACCTACGCCAACCACGTCGGACTGTACTCCGAGGAGATCGCGTTGACCGGGGAGCAGATCGGCAACTTCCCGCAGGCGTTCACGCACCTGGCGCTCATCGACGCCGCGATCACACTGGACGCGGCGATGGACGGCGACCGGCACCCGGCCGGTCTGTTGCCGCGCACGGCGGGCGTGCCAGTCGCCATGCTGACGCAATGACCGGTCCCGCCGGACCGGATCCCACGCCGCCGGCCCACCGCTGCCCGACGTCCCATCAGTTCCGGGCGAACTCGGCCGCCGAGATCCGCTCCTCCATGCGTCAGAAACCCCCGCGACAGGAGGAATGCCGGGCCGCCACGCCCCTGCCTCGCGCGCACTGGAGCTGCTTCCCCGGCGGGTCCGCTGCCGACGCCATACCGGTCGACGGTGCGGTCGCGGGATCAGGGCGGCCCGGGTCAGGCCGGCGCCGCGTCGGCAGCGGTGCGACTCGCGGGCAGGCTCGCGGCGGCCGCGAAACCGATGAGCCCGATGGCCGCCAAGGTGATCAGCGCGGCCGCGTAGGCATGGCTGGTGAACGTGGCTACCAGGATCGTGCCGGCGATGGCGGTACCCAGCGAGGAACCCAGGTTGGACACACTGCGCGACAAGCCGGAGATCTCACCCTGTTCCTCCTCGGGAAAGCTGGACTGCACGATGTTGACCGACGGCGTGAGCATCAGGCCGATCCCCAGGCCCATGAACAGCAGGCCGGGCGCGGAGATCCATGGGTTGGCGGACACCGCCGACAGCGCGATCAGGCCGCCGATGCCGATGATGGTCAGCGCGAAGCCCCACATCACAAGGGTGCGCTGCGCCCGGCGTTTCGCGAGCCGTTCAGCCGACAGCGACGACGCGAGCAGTCCCACGGTCGCCGAGGTGAGGATCACTCCCGTCTCGATCGCGTCGTATCCGCGCACCACCTGTAGATAGGCCGCCACCACGAAGGACGCGCCCATCAGCACCAGCCACTGGATGTTCTGGGTCACCAGGCCCAGATTGGACGTCCGGTTGCGGAACATGCCGGTCGGGATCAGCGCCTCGCGGCCGGACCGCTCCCTCCCGCGAATCCACAGGAAGAACCACAGCAGGACGAGCAGGCCCGCGACCATGAGCGCGATCGCCACCCAGCCGTTGTTCTTCAGCACCAGGATGCCCATCACCAGCAGCACCAGGCCGACGGCGGACAACACCGTTCCACCGACGTCGAAGGGGCGGGTCGGATCCGGTCGCACCGGATCCGTTATCGCACGGCTGAGCAGGATGATCACCACGATCACCAGGGCCTGGAAACCGAACGCGGCGCGCCAGCTGATCGCGCTGGTGATCAGCCCGCCGATCAGCGGCCCCGCCGCGGCGCCGAGTCCGGCCATCGCCATGATCGTGCCGAACGCCCGGGCCCGTGCGGCGACGCCGGTGAACAATATCGTCGTGAGAATGTAGACCGGCGGGATGAGCATCGCCGTGCCGACGCCCTCCAGAATCGAGTTCCCGATGATCAGCACACCGAGCCCGGGCGCGCACGCGCTCAGTACCGCGCCTACCCCGTACAGCGCGAGACCGACGATCAGGCAACGCTTCCGGCCGTACTTGTCGGTGAGCTTCCCGCCGGGAATCATCAGGGCCGCCATGACGAGCAGGAACGCGGTGATCGACAGCTGCACGCCCTGAACGGTCGTGTGCAGGTCGTGACTGATGTCGTTGATCATCACGTTCATGTTCGAGCCGGCGAAACTACAGATGAACTGCGCGAGCGCGAGTGGCACGAGCACCGCTCGCAACGCATCGGACGCACTCGTACCGGTCATTGACTTCACCTTCGTCGGCCAGGCAGCCATGGACACGGAAAAGCCTGCCGCCACGCGCCGGGCGACCGGCTCACCTCAAACGGAGGGGAACTCGCCGCCACGCAAGTCACCGGCGCGGAACTCGGGTCCCCCGCGTTCACAGGTCCACACACGCGGCGCACCACCATCCATCGGTCCGCGGGGCGAACCGGACATGCTGGGCCGACACACCTTTCGGCACCGCGCCCACCGCCACGACGCCGGCGAGGTCGGCCACGCCCAAACGCACCCGAAGCCCGTTCGGAGCGGCCCACACATCCGCCGCGACCGGAATCTCGTTCCGCGCTCCGATGCCGGAGATCACCGTGCGGAGCACACCGACCAGCAGCGCGACATCGGTGTCGCCGTGCACGTCGAATTCCGTGGCGCTGGTTTGCCGCGGGAGCCGGGGCACGAAGCCCGCCACGAGAGCACTGACGGTCTGCGCGACGCATTCCTCCCTGGTCGCTCCCCATGCCCGGATCCGCAGATCACCGGCATGCAATGGTTTGGCAGTGCTGATGCTCACCCGCCTATCAGGCAGGACAGGCTCCCGACGGACCTCACCCGCTCCGGATGGTTCCCGGCGATAGTGGGTTGAGCCGGTGACCCGGCCGTGGTCCCTGGTCCGGTGGATCCGTGACTGTCAGGATGTCGGCGGCGCGGTGGGGCTCGTCGTCGAACAGACCGTCGCGATGCCGCGCAGGTCGACCGCCAGGGCGTTGGCTGCGGCCCGGACACCGGCCACGTCGACCGGTTGTGCCTGCAACGCGTCCACCAGTTTCCGCACGTCGGTCTGCGCGTTGTCGACGTGCGTCCCCACGGCCGGAGCCAGCGCCGCGTGCGCGGAGTCGAGCGCGGTGCTGAAGTTCTGCACGGCCGACTGCACGTCGCTCGGGGTGGCGCTCCCGTTGACGAACTGGAGCACCGTCGTGGCCAATGCCTGTCCCTTCGCCACGACGTCCGCGCATTGCGGCTGTGCCGGTCCGGCCGTGCCCGAGACGCTGGTTGCCGGGCTGGTCGGCGTCGTGCCCGACCCAGTGGAGTTCGCACAGCCGCTCACCGCCAGCGCGGTCGCGGTCGCGATCGTGATCATCGGTCGCCAATGTCGGTGGTCGATTCCCATCGCCGGATGGTCCGGTCGGCGCGGCGGCGGGCACCTCACTCGCCCCGGGTGAAATGATCCCAGTCATAGATGACCGACGTGCGGACCAGAATGTCCTGAACGGACCGGCGACGCGGACTGACCGCCGCCCACAACACGCCCACCATGAACACCGTGCACAGTACGGAGCGCAGCAGCGCCAGCGCCGGGTGGGGGACCCTGCCCCGCCGATCGATCACCCGCAGGCCGAGAACATGATCACCAAAGGTGCGGCCGACCGTGGCCCAGCCGACCGCGAGATAGGCGACCAGCAGCACGCCGCCGACGATGATCACCATCGTGCGGGACACCGCCGGCGGGCGGAAAGCCACCGGATCGATCACGAACAGCAGCGTGGCCCAGCCGAGGTAGAACACACCCATCATCGCGAACACGACCACGATGTCGATGGCGCCGGCCAGGCCCCGGCTGACAATACCGGCGGCCTGCCCCTGATAGGCCCGCGCCTCCCGGGGGATTACCGGGATCCGAACCGGAGACCGGCCACGTCCGGGCGGCCGGTCACTGGTCATCCGGCGCCGCCGTGGCCGACCCGGTGGCCGGCGGGGCGTCGGCATGTCCCGGACGCAGGATCCGGCGCACCCAGGTGGACACGAATTGATCGGCGGAGATGCTGCGCATCCGGACGTCCCGCACACTTTCCGACGCCATCGAGACGGTGGACTCGCGGATGATCTCCGGGAGGTCGATGTCGATCACGACCTGACGGCAGATGCCGACGATGTCGACCCGGCGAATGACCGCCTCGACGTCCAGTTGCGCGGCGACCCGGTCCAGGTCGACGCAGTCGATCACCAATTGGGTGAGATCGAGCTGATCGAGCGCGGCGGTCACCGCGCCGCGCACCGCGGCGCGCAGCGGTCCGGAGAGTTCGGCGGCGATCCGGCGCGGTCGCCGCCCCAGCTCCGTTATCGCGAGCGCGCCGAGTCTCACCAACGTCAACGCTAAGTCGCTGGCGGTCCGGACGGGATGCGCTGGCACGGACACGACCCCATGATCGGCGACCGGACCACATTGTGCTCATCCCCGGCGGGTGAGATGCGCGATGCGTGGACGGACGGCGCCGCGTCCCTCCGTATCGATTCGGCGGGGCGATGGCCCTGTCCGGGGTCGTATTCTCCCCCATGCGGAACACCGCCGACGTCGACATTTCACTCGGGACAGGCGAGGACGCCGCCGCCGGGGAGATGCCGGCGATTCGCGCGGCCTGCCGGCCGGACCGGGACCGCACAAGGCAGTACCGACATGAGTGGCCGAGCGCCGCCGGTGCCCGTTGCCGCCGGGACCGAAGATCTCGACGAGGGCTTCCGATGCTGGTCGACCTGGTCGTCATCCAGATCCTCACCGATGCCGAGTTCGACAGGATAAAGAGCCGGATTCTCCATTCGCAGCCAGACCGCGGTCATGGTCAAACCGGCGGAACGGATCGCGAATCGGTGTTCAGTCCGTTGTGGAGGATTCTCGGCGATCGGCGGTTCCGCCGCCCCATTCGGCTCCGGTCTGTCGCCGGAACGCGGACACGGCGGCCTCGACCGTCGGATAAAGGTGCCGGGGGTCGCCGGTACGTGTCAGCTGGTAACGCTCGATCTTGCGTCGCACTGGGTCCTTCAGCTCCGAGAACACCAGCGAGGTCCCACCGGCGCTGAGTTCCTCGTCCAGGGCCTCCAGCATGTCGGCCGCGGTCGTGTCGACGTCGGTGACCGGTTCCGCGGCCACCACGATCCAGGCGGGCGGCGGTTCGGCCCGGGCCAGTCGGCGGACCTCGTCGCGGAAGCTGCTGGCGTTGGCGAAGAACAGCGGTCCGTCGAACCGGAAGAGCACCAGACCGGGCAGTCGCTGCGCGTTCGGGTACGACCGGATGTCGTGATAGCCCGGCACTCCGCTCATCCGCCCGAGCACCGTCCGGTAGGGCCACCACGCGTGCCGGAAGACGTTCAGGATCGACAAACCGACCGCGATGGCGATCCCGGGTAACACGCCGAGCAGGGCCACCCCCAGGAAGGCGGCAACGCACAGAGCGAACTCGGTTCTGCGCTGCCGCCACAACCGCGCGACGCCCGGCAGGTCGGCGAGAGACAGCGAAGCGGTGATCACCACCGCCGCCAGCGCGGGTTGCGGCAGATTGCGGAACAGACCGGGCAGCAACACGATCATGAGGATGATCAGCACGGCGCCGGTAACGCCGGTGAGCTGGGTCTTCGCGCCCGACTGCTGCGCCACCGCGGTGCGCGAACCACTCGTGCTGACCGGGAAACCCTGGAACAGGCCCGCGGCCAGATTGGCCACCCCGATGCCGACCATCTCCGCGTTGCCCCGCACCTCCTGCCCGGTCCGGGCCGCGAACGCCGAAGACGTGGAGATCGTGTCGCCCAGCGACACCAAGGCGATACCGAGGGCGCCGGCGAACAGCAATCCGAAGTCCGCGACCGACACATGGGGAATCGTCAGCGGCGGAAAGCCCTTGGGCAGCACGCCGACCAGGTCGACGCCGTGCTGCGCCAGGTGGAACAGGGGCACCGCGCCGATGGCGAGCACCACCATGACGAGCACCGCGGGAACCTTGGGCAGCCAGCGCTGGAGCACGAGGATCAGCGCGGTGCCGGCGATCCCGACGATGGCCGCGGCGAGCACAGCCTCGCCACCGGCCAGACCCTGGACGAACGCCACGAACTCGCCGATCAGACCGTTCGCGTCGACCTTGAAGCCGAACAGCTTGGGCAACTGTCCTACCAGGATCGTCAGGGCGAGACCGTTCAGATAGCCGATCATCGTCGGCTTGGAAATGAGGTCGGCGACGAAACCGAGCTTCGCCACCGCCGCGACGATCATGATCACCGCCACCATGATGGCGAGCAGCGAGGCCAGTGCGACCGCCCGTGCCGGGTCGCCGTTCGCGCCCGCCAGCGGGAGGATCGTGGCGGCGATCATCGGCCCCAGCGATGAGTCCGGCCCCAGCAAGAGGATCCGCGACGGGCCGAACATCGCATAGCCGAGCAGGCAAAAGATCGAGGTGTACAGGCCGGTGATCGGCGGCAGCCCCGCCAGCTCGGCGTACGCCATGCCCTGGGGAACCAGCAATGTCGTCAGCACAACGCCCGCGACCAAGTCCTTGGCCAGCCACTCTCGGCGATAGGTCAGGACAAGACGGATTCCCGGCAAGGTACGCGCCATTCGAACACCCCGTTGTGCGTGTCTCCGAATTCGTTCATCGTAGACACTCACGCACCGTGGCCCCATTGTCCGCTGGTCCCGTCACGCGGTGACGAATGACCCTAGGCGCGCGCCCGGAGAGGCCGGACGATGGACAGCCAGCGATGCTCCGCACGTCGGGCAGCAATGAGCGTCCGCGACCGTTGGATGTTCGCCGACGGCATCGCGGTGCGGAAGGGACGGTCCTTGATGGCCGACAAACGAGCGAAGCGCATCGCCGACTTCATCAAACCGCTACGGGTCAAGCCAGGCCGCAAAATACACCTGGCCAAGGATTTCGATCCCGGCTACAAGGCCGACTTCCTCAAGAAGAAGGACGGCAAGGCACTGTTGCGCACCGGCATCGGCCTGCTGGCCGACTACCAGCGGCGGCTGGCCGCGCAGGACACGTACGGCGTGCTGGTCTGTCTCCAGTCGCTGGATGCGGGCGGCAAGGACGGCACCATCCGGCACGTGATGAGCGGCGTCAATCCACAGGGTGTGCGCGTCCACGGTTTCAAGGTGCCCTCCGCGGAGGAACTCGACCACGATTACCTGTGGCGGTACGCCAGCCGGCTGCCGCGCCGTGGCGAGATCTGCATCTTCAATCGCTCGCACTACGAAGAAGTCCTGGTGGTGCGGGTGCACTCGGAGAACCTGCGCCGTCAGCGGCTGCCCAGCGAGGACATCGACGACGTGATCTGGGAACGCCGATACCGAGAGATCAACGACTGGGAGCGGTACCTGACGGACAACGGGTTCCTGGTCGTCAAGTTGTTTCTCAACCTGTCCCGAGAGGAACAGCGCACGCGGTTTCTCAAGCGTATCGACGTCCCGGAACGTAACTGGAAGTTCTCCGCGGCCGACGTGCGCGAGCGGCGTTACTGGGACGACTACCAGAAGGCGTTCTCCGAGATGCTGTCGGCCACCAGCACACCGTGGGCGCCCTGGTATGTCGTGCCCGCCGACCGCAAGTGGTTCGCCCGCATCAGCGCGGGCGCGATCCTCGCGCACACCCTGATCGAAATCGACCCGCAATACCCCGACATCGGCAAGGAAGCCCGCCGCGACCTGGCAACAGCCAAGAAGGAACTGCTGGCTCAGGTGCCCAAGGGCGCGCCCGCCGACCCATACGCGGCCGCCCACCAGCAATAGCGCCGAATTCGATCGGAGGCGACCCATGGCGGCTGAAGCATTTTCGCCGGGCACGCCGGGCACGAAGCCGGGACACTGGTACTCGCGACCTGTGCACGACGTCGCGACAGCGTTCGGTGTCGACCCGTCGGCCGGCTTAAGCCAGGCGCGCGCCGCCGAACTGCTCGCCGCGAACGGGACCAACGCCCTGCCGGAGGAACGGCCCAAACCGGCCTGGCTGAAGTTCCTCGACGAGTACCGCAGTTACATGCAGCTCATCCTGGTCGCGGCCGCCGTGGTGTCGCTGCTGATCAGGGAGTGGAGCACCGCGATCCTGCTGGTCGCGCTGACGGTCCTGAACGCGGTGGTGGGCCTTCGCCAGCAGGGCAAGGCCGAGAGCGCGATGAACGCGCTCAGGTCGATGGTCAAGGCGACCGCACGGGTGCGCCGCGACGGTGTGGACACCCAGCTCCCGGCCGAGCAACTCGTGATCGGCGACATCGTGCTCATCACGGCAGGCGACAAAGTGCCCGCCGACGGCCGCATTCTCACCGCGAGCGCCTTGCAGATCGACGAATCGGCGCTCACCGGGGAAAGCACGCCGGCCGCCAAGGAGGCCACGACCCTGACCGAGGACCGGCTCAACCCGGGCGACCAGGTGAACATGGCCTTCATGAACACGCCGGTGACACACGGCAGCGGCACGATGATCGTCACCGCGACCGGCGCAGGCACGGAACTGGGCAAGATTTCCGGAATGCTGTCCACGACCGCCACGGAACAGTCTCCGCTGACCCGCGAACTGAACCGGCTGACGCTGTGGATCGCGGCCGCCGCGGGGCTGACGATGATCGTGATGTTCGTCCTGGGCCGCGGCCGTGGGGAGGCCTGGGACAGCCTGTTCGTCGCCGCGGTCTCGCTGGCCATCGCCGCCATTCCCGAGGCGCTGCCCACCGTCACGCAGACGATCCTGTCCCTGGGCGGCCAGGATCTCGCGCGCCGCAACGCCATAGTCAAGGACCTGCCCTCGGTCGAAACCCTGGGGTTCACCTCGGCCATCAATTCCGACAAGACCGGTACCCTGACGATGAACCAGATGACCGTGGCCGAGGTCGTCACCTCGACCGACCGGTACACCGTCTCCGGCACCGGCTACGGCTTGCAGGGCCGCATCCATCACGTGGCAGGCGACACAAGCTCTATCGAGAACGCGATCCTGCCGTTCCTGGTGGCCAACGACGCCAAACTGGTGGAGGGCGAAGTGGTCGGCGACCCCACCGAGGGCGCCCTGCTGATCCTGGCGCACAAGGCCGGCCTGGACATCGACGGCACCCGCGAGGGCCTGCCCCGGCTCGCGACCCTGCCGTTCGACCCCGCCTACAAGCTGATGGCCACCTTCCACGCCGTCACCGGCTCCGACGGGCGCTCCGTGGTCCGTTGTTACGTCAAAGGCGCCGCGCCCGCGGTGCTTGCCCGGATTTCGTCCGCCGCCGCGGGCGACACGACGCGAGCCTGGGACGCGGCGGCACAAAGCCGCGCGGAGGAGAATGTCGAGCGCATGGAGCGCGAGGGCAAGCGGGTGATGGCGGCCGCGGTCGGCGACCTGGCGCCCACCGACTTCAACCCGGACGGCGACCTGCTCGGCTACGTCACCGGGCTGACGATGACCAGCCTCGCCGGCATGGTCGACCCGCCACGCGAGGAATCGCGGGCCGCTGTGTCGAGCGCGCACGCCGCCCACATAAGGGTGCGCATGGTCACCGGGGACGATGTCATCACCGGGGCCGCGATCGCGAAACAGGTCGGCATTCCCGGCGAGGCGATCCTGGGCGCGGACTTCGCCGCGATGCCGGAGGCAGACCGGCTCGCCCATATCGACGGCATCGGTGTCGTCGGCCGCGTCGCGCCCGAACACAAGGTACTGCTGGCCGACACGCTCAAGAAGAAGGGCCATGTCGTCGCGATGACCGGCGACGGTGTCAACGACGCCCCGGCCATCAAGGCCGCCGACATCGGCATCGCCATGGGCACCGGCACCGACGTGGCCAAGAACGCCGGCCGGATGATCCTCTCGGACGACAACTTCGCCACCATCGTGTTCGCCGTGGAGCAGGGCAGGAAGATCTACGACAACCTCAGCAAGTACATCCGCTTCGTGCTGATCCTGCTGGTCGTCTTCGTCCTGACGTTCCTCGGCGCGACCCTGCTCAACATCGCCGGCGGCGAACCGTTCACGCCCGCCCAGGTCCTGTGGGTCCACTTCATCGTCAACGCGCCGTTCGGTTTCGCCCTCGGCTTCGACCGGGAGAGCCCGGGGCTCATGGCGCGCGTACCGCGGCCGAGGGGCGAGTCCGTGCTCACCACCGGCGTCGTGGTCACCGTCGGGCTGGCGGGGCTGGCCATCACCGTGGGCCTGCTGGGCATGATCAACCTGGGACAGACGCACTTCCACAGCGTGGCCATCGGCAACTCGATCGCGTTCACCGCGTTCGCGCTGTGCCTGATCGTGGCTGCGGTGGAGTGCCGCAGTGAACGGAACACCGCGCTGACCACGGCCACATTCGACTCCAAGCAGATGAACTGGGCCATCCTTGGCGAGTTCGTGCTCGCGGTGTTCGTCACGCGGTTGGACGCGCTGCGCGGTCTGCTGGGCACGGTCCAGCTCGACCTCCCCCAGTTCGGCTGGGCGCTGGTGCCCGCGGTGGGGCTGCTGGTGCTGTGGGAGCTGGCCAAGTTCGTCGCCCGGCGCCTGCCGTCGGGATAGTTCCGCGGCCGTTCTGGATGATGGAACCGGCTCTCCCCGGTCATCTCATCCGGCGTGGGCGAGGATGCCGACCCGCGTCCGCGCTGACCATCACCTTGGCTTCGGATTCGCGTCACTAGTGAAGGAGCACACGAATGAGCCAAGAGACACACCCGCGTTCGGCGACCGGGTTCGGTTCGGTTCCGGCCGCGGGGCGCACGAGATCCCAAACCTTGTGGGTCGGGTGGATCCGGTTCGCCGCGGTGATGATGATCATCATCGGCGCGTTCGACATCATCGAGGGCATCGTCGCCCTGGTCCACAAGCAGTACTACGTGGTCAGTCCCAGCGGCCTGCTCGTGTTCAACCTGACCGCGTGGGGCTGGGTTCACCTGATCATCGGTGCGCTCGCCGTCGCCGCGGGCGCCGCCCTGCTCAGCGGTGCGTTGTGGGCGCGCATAGTCGCCGTGGGACTCGCCGCGATCAACGCCATCGCGCAACTCGCCTTCGTTTCCGCCCACCCGGTGTGGACCACGATCATCATCGCGCTCGACGTCCTCGTCATCTGGGCGGTGATCGTGCACGGCAGCGAGGTCGAATCCGAGTACTGATCGATGGGCGGCCCTATGCAACTCACACCATGGGCGTTCGGACTGGCCGAAAAACTCCTGGCGACCGAATTGCCGCGACGCTGGGCGCATGTGCGTGGCACGGCGAGGCACGCGAACCGCATAGGTTTGCTGATCCTGGACGGCGACGAGCAGGACCTGCTCGTCGCCGCCGCCGTGTCGCACGACATCGGATACGCCCGATCGCTTGTCCGGTACGGCTTCCACCCACTGGACGGCGCGACCTTCGTGGCACGAGTGGGCGCGCCTGACCGGCTTACCCGGTTGGTGGCCAACCATTCCGCGTCGGCGTTCGCCGCCGGCATCCGTGGCATGTCCGAGGAGATGTCCCGGTTCCCGGACGAGTCCACGCCAGTGCGCGACGCCCTGTGGTACTGCGATTGCGTGACCGATCCGAACGGGAACCCGATCGCCTTCGAGGCCCGCATGGCCGAGATCCGCCGTCGGCATGGCCTTGACTCGGTCAACGTGCGCGCACTGGACGCGGGCGGGCTGGCTGCCCGGACGGACGCGGTGCGCCGGTGCGAACAACGGATGCGGGCGGCAGCACGGCGACAGCCGGCCCAAGCCCGTCCGTGCCAGGGCCCGGCACGGGCGAACCGTGCCGGGCCCTGGCAACGAACGCGGTCAGAACCGCCGGCGGGAAACTCGCCGTGCGGTGCGCCGGCTGGTGCGCCGGGCGATCCTGCGTGACCTGAACATGTGCACCTCCCAGATGTCCGTCAGTGGGCCACCGCGGTGGATTCCAGTGTGGCGAGTTGCGCCGCCTCCTCCGCTGTGACCAGGCCGACGCCCACGAGGTCGAGCGGGCTGATGAAGGCGTCGTTGATCCGGTATCCGCCCGCCGAGGCGATCGCGTCGCGCAGCGGAACGGCCCAGTGGTGCTCGATGAGCAACAACGCGGCCGCAGTGCCGTTCGGGATCTCCTCGAGCACGTCCCACGCGTCGACGTCATCGAACGAATGCACACCCTCGGCCTCCGCCATCGCGGCCCCGGCCTCCGCGCCTGCCTCCATACCCTCCTCGCCCTCGATGCCCAGTCCGATCAGCGCGCCGATCTTGGTGCCGAGTTCCACGGCCTCCTCGTCGGTGAGGTTGCTCAGATGAACCACCTCCATCGCACCATCGGCGTCCTTGTGCACGGCCAACGCGTCGATCACCTTGACCAAGTCGCTCTCGCGGAGCTTTTCCAGCTCCTCGATGACCTGTCCGTGGAAGTTCGGGTGCGGAAACCCGAGCACGATGAGCTGCACTGGACCAATCGCCATATCCGGTTCCTCCTCCTGGGTTCTGTGAAACGCCATGGTGGCGAGCGGATCGGCTGAGCTGCATCACCCCGCCGAGGTGAACCAGCCGATCACCGCGCCCGGCGAAGCACCGGGAGCGCCCCGGCGGCCGCCATCGATCATCAGGTGGCCCCGGCCCCGCTGCGCGTGCTCGGGCCGCGATCGTCGCGACCCGCCGGGTGCGGTTGTGCGCCGGCGCCGGTTGACCTGGCCGGACCGGGATCGGGCCGCCCCATCAGCACCGCGAACAGGGCACCGGCCGACCTGCCGACGCCCACCGGTGCGGCCTGAGCGGGGGAGACCAGCGGCGCGTTCCTGGGCAAGCGAACCCGCAGCACCCCCGGCAGAGACCGGAACCGCAGCGGTGGCGGCAGCCGCAATGCCTCGCCGTCCACGCCGACCTCGACGAGGGGTTTTCCGGAGGTCACCACGAACTCGGGTGTGGTCCAGGCCGTATAGCCGGGAAAGCGGCTCAGCCTGCCGCTCACCTCAGCGGCGGCCAGGGCCGGCACCTCGGAGGCGCGATTCACCGAGATGGTGACGACGCCCAGCACTCCGGCGTCCATTCGCTCCCGGCTGCCGAACCCGTTCAGGTGCTCCAGCCGGTAGGGACCATTGGAGATCAGGACGACGTCCGCACCCGACTGTTCCGTGCCATCCGGCCGGGTGAACCGTAGATCGGGGCGATTTCCGTTCGGGCCGAGAAGATCAGGCAGGCTCGCGGCTATGTTCGACACCTTCGCATCGCGGTACCCGGCGGACTGCACGACGGTGGCGTACACACCCAGGGACGCGTTGTTGACGAACACCCGGTCGCCCAGCATGGCGAGGTCGATGGTTCGCTCATACGCGTGGCCGTAGGCATCGAGGGCGCCGACGACGTTGTCGCGATCCAGACCGAGGTCGAGCGCGAGGTGATTGCGGGTACCCGCGGGCACGCACACGAACGGAATACCGTGCCGACGGGCGACATCGGCGACAAGCGCCTGCGACCCGTCGCCGCCCGCCATCCCCAGCACGTCGGCGCCGTTGGTCACGGCACGCTCGGCGAGCTCGCTCAGGTCGTCACCCTGCCGCAGCAGGACGGTCCGCACGCCCCGCTTGCGGGCTTCCGCCTCCAGACCAAACTTCTCGACCTTCCCGCCCCCCGACTTCGCGTTCATCAGCAGGACACCGTGCCGCGCGGGACCGACCTCGGCCGGCCCCGCACCAGGCGCCACGCGGTGCCCGATCGCGACCTTCGCGAGGGCAGCCGACAGCGCGGCAAGACAGAGATACAGCAGCATCACCAGATAGACGCGCACGTCGGGCAGTGCAGAGGGCGCCCCGATCGCCACCACGGCCACCATCACGGCGATCACTCGCCGGACACCACGGTGCACCAGCGCGGCCCAGGCCGCAGCCAGCGCGATGGCGACGAGCACCAACGTGATCAGGAGTTCCACAGGATGTCTGATCAAAAGCGCGATCACCACCACCAGCGCGGCCGCGGCGGCGGCCAGCGCCAGCAGCGCGCACGACCGCCGGGCGAGCGACGGCCGGATTGCCTGTTCGTCCATCGGGGGTCACCCCTTCGGTCCGCCGTCTCCCCGGCGCACCGTGACTACGCCGGCCAACGGGGTTACGCGGGTGCGGCGCGCACCCGGAATTTGTACTTCCGCACAGACCAATGCCCCACCCTCGACCGGCGATCGGCCGGCCACTTCATCCTGGGCGGGTGAGATCGTGGCGCGGCCGGGCGGCGGGCGTCGCGCTACGCAGATGTCCGGCCGTGGTGGTGACCACTCAGCGGCCATCACGTAGGGGTCTTGCCGTCGTGACCGACCAGGTCCATCCGCGCAACCGCGTCCAGCAGAATGCGGACGCGGTCGGCGAAACCGTGCCACAGGGCGTTGTGTACCCGCCGGTGATGCCCTGGTGGTTCAGGTCGGCCCCGGGCGCGCCGACCAGGATGCGGGTGATGTCGGAATGGCCGTTGTCCTCCGCTTTGTGCGGCGAGGACGCGCCGAACGTGGTGGCGACTCGCGGACGAACTCGACGGTGCCCCGGCCGATCAACAGGCCCGGATCTCACAACACCTGCTCATCCGGCCGTGGCCTATTCGAACCGGGTGGCGTCGCCGGCTCCGTGGCGGACGACCTCAGCCTCGCCGGAGGAATAGTCGATCACCGTGGTCGGCTCCACCCCGCAGTCGCCTGAGTCGACCACCGCGTCCAGCACGTGATCAAGCTCTTCCTTGATCTCCCAGCCCTGGGTGAGGGGTTCGCCGGAGTCGGGCAGCAACAGCGTGCTCGACAGGATCGGCTCGCCCAACTCGGCGAGCAGGGCCTGGGTGACCACGTGGTCGGGGATCCGCGCGCCGACGGTCTTCTTCTTGGCGTGGAGGAGCCGGCGCGGTACCTCCTTGGTCGCGGGCAGGATGAACGTGTACGGGCCGGGAGTGCTGGCCTTGATCGCGCGGAACACCGCGTTGTCGATGTGCACGAACTGTCCGAGCTGCGCGAAGTCCTGACAGACGAGTGTGAAGTGGTGCCGGTGATCCAAGCGGCGGATGCTGCGGATGCGCTCCATTCCCCGCTGGTTACCGAGCCGGCAGCCGAGTGCGAAGCACGAATCCGTGGGGTAGGCGATCAGGCCGTCCTCGCGCAGCAAGTCCACTACCTGCCCGAGGGCACGGCGCTGTGGGTTCTGCGGATGCACATCGAAGTACCGGGCCATGCGCCGAGCTTAGGCGGGACGACTGAGCCGAGTGCGCAGGCAGGCCGCATACCGGGCACAGTGGCCGCAGAGACAGTGGCCACAGAGGAGGTTCTCCGTGCACGCGTTGTGGTCCACCGGCGACCAGTGGTCGCTGCTTCTGCCGGTCCTGCTCGCACTGGTGCTGAGCACGGTGATCGGGCTGGAACGCGAGGCCGGGAACAAGCAGGCCGGGCTGCGGACGCACACCCTGGTGGGCGTCGGATCGGCGGTGTTCATGCTCGTGTCGAAATACGGATTCGCGGATCTGCTCGGGCTGGAACACGTCGCGCTCGATCCGTCGCGGATCGCCGCGCAGATCGTGTCCGGGATCGGCTTCGTCGGCGGTGGGCTGATCTTCGTGCGCCGGGACGCGGTGCGCGGACTCACCACGGCGGCCACGGTCTGGCTCGCGGCGGCGGTCGGTGTCGCGTGTGGTGCCGGGCTGCCGGTGCTCGGTGTCGCGACCACGGTGGGGCTTGTCGTGATCACTCGGGGTTTCCCACCGCTTTCCCGGTTCGTGGCCCGGCACCGGCGGCAGCCGCCGATCCTGCGGCTGAGCTACGCGGACGGCCACGGGGTGCTGCGCGTGGTGCTGACCACATGCACCGACCGGGGCTGGGCCGTGCATCGCGTCGCGGTCGACCGTGAAACGGTTTCCGAGGAGGGGCAACGGATTGCGGTCGTCATGCTGCTCCTGCAGGGGCGCGGTGACCTGACCGATCTCACCGCGGAACTCGCGGAATTGCCTGGTGTGCGCAGCACTGCGACCGGCGCGGAGGATCCGCTCGAAGATTGATCGACCCCGATTCCCCACTCGTGGTCCTCCTTCGGGCACACTGGGGGCAGGTGAAATTCCCCGTGCGGCAGGAAAAACGAGCAGCCGAGGAGAAACCATCCAAATGGGAGGTGAGCGCATGGCCCCCGGCGGTGGCGAGGACCTGATGCCCGTACGACCGGCTTTCGATCCGGCGTGGCGCGGCTACCACCGTGGCCAGGTCAAGGAATTCGTGGCCTGGGTCGAGGACGAGTTCCGGCGGCTGGCGGCCGAACGGGACGCCGCCGCGCGGCTGGCGGCCGAGCTCGCGGAGCGAAATCGTGAGCTGCACGCGACGATCGACCGGATCAGCCGCACCCCCATCGAGGCGGACGCTCTGCAGGAACGGTCGCGGCGGATGATCGAGCTGACCCGGGAGGAAGCCCGGGAGATCATCGGCTGTGCCGAGGCGACCGCCGAGCGGATCGTCGTCGACGCGGAAGCAGAAGCCGTGCGCCTCACCGAAAAGGAACGCGCGCTGGTCGAAGCGGTGGAACAGGACCGTGAGCGTCAACTGCGCGAGTACGAGAAATTCATGCACGACGCGGCCGAGGAACGAGCAGCCGCCGACGAGGCCGCGGCGAAGGAACGGCGCAGACTGGACGAAGAGGTCACCCACACGCTCACCGAGCGTCGCACGGACGCCGTCCGTGAGATCGCCGAGCGCACTGCTGCCGCCCGGGCCGAAGCAGACGGTCTCGTCCACGGGGCCACCGAGTACGCCGGCCGAATCGTGACCGAAGCCGAAAGCCGGGTCGCCGAGCTGGCCGCGATCCGGCAGCGGCTGACCGCCGCCTTGCGCAGCACCCGCGAACTCATCGCCACCGCGAACGCGGCATTGGATCCGGACGGTGCACCAGTACCGAGTCAACGCCGCACGTCCGCCCTCACCAAGGCCACCTCCACCGGCTGACAACGACGGCAGATACGCCAGGAGGGTATGCTTGACGTCGAGGGCAAGCTGACGAAGGGGACAACGCGCGATGACCGGTTACGGCAGTGAGCGGGAGGCCTACCTCAAGCGGCTCCGCCGGATCGAGGGCCAGATCCGCGGTCTTCAGCGCATGGTCGAGCAGGACAAATACTGCATCGACATCCTGACCCAGGTCTCCGCGGCGACGAAGGCCCTGCAATCGTTCTCCCTGGAGCTGCTCGACGAACACCTGGCCACATGCGTCGTCGAGGCCGCGGCAGCAGGTGGCGAGGAGGCGGATCTGAAGGTCCGGGAGGCGTCCGACGCGATCGCCCGGCTTGTCCGTTCCTGAGTGTCGGGGCGTCTGACCTCGGGGTCCGCCGCTGCTCGATGGCGGCCGGGCAAGCTCGGCGAGGTCCGATCGCCCGGATGAACCACGCCGCCTGCCGTCCGGTTGAGAAAAGCACGCGACGGCTCACGGCTGTCCGATCTGAGCTGCCGGACATCTGGCTCCGGCCTCGCCGACCCGCCCGTCACACCGAGCGAACCACCTTGCGGCCAGGTCCCGACCGCTTTACGAGGCAGCCCGGAAGCGACGCAGGCGAAGGCTGTTCGACACGACGAAGGCCGACGAAATCGCCATCGCGGCACCGGCGATCATCGGGTTCAGCAGGCCGAAAGCGGCCAGGGGCAGGGCGGCGACGTTGTAGGCGAAGGCCCAGAACAGGTTGCCCCGGATCGTGCCCAGGGTGCGGCGGGAGAGGCGGATCGCGTCAACGGCGGCGCGCAGGTCGCCGCGGACGAGGGTCAGGTCGCCGGCTTCGATGGCGGCGTCGGTGCCGGTGCCCATGGACAGGCCCAGGTCGGCCTGGGCCAGGGCGGCGGCGTCGTTCACGCCGTCGCCGACCATCGCGACGGTTCGGCCTTCCTGTTGCAGGCGCCCTACAGCGGCGACCTTGTCCTCCGGCAGCACCTCGGCGATGACCTCGGGGATTCCGGCGGCCTCGGCCACTGCGCGGGCGGCGCCTTCGTTGTCACCAGTCAGCAGGATCGGGCGCAAACCGAGGGCACGCAGTTCCGATACGGCTTGCGCAGAGGTCGGCTTGATGGTGTCGGACACCGCCAGTACGCCGCGCGCGACGCCGTCCCAGGCGACGAAGACCGCGGTTGCGCCCTGATCCTCGGCAGCGGTCTTCGCGAGCGCCAGGCGATCGTCGACGCTGACGTTCCAGTCTGCCAGGAACGCTGCCCGCCCGGCGAGCACAGCGGTCCCGTTCACGAGGCCGGAGACGCCGAGGCCCGCGGTGTTCCGGAAGTCCGTGGCGGTCGGCAGTTCGCCGAGGCGTTCCCGGGCACCGTCCGCGATCGCCTTCGCGATCGGGTGCTCCGACGGGTGCTCGACAGCGCCTGCGTAGCGCAGCATTTCCGCTTCGTCGACGCCGTCCGCGACGTGCACCTCGGACAGGCTCATCCGCCCGGTGGTAACGGTGCCGGTCTTGTCGAGCACGATCGTGTCGACTCGGCGAGTGGACTCGAGCACCTCTGGTCCCTTGATCAGAATCCCGAGCTGGGCACCGCGACCGGTACCCACCAGGAGCGCGGTCGGCGTGGCGAGCCCGAGCGCGCACGGGCAGGCGATGATCAGCACGGCGACCGCCGCGGTGAACGCTTCGGTCGCGTCTCCCCCGGTCGCGAGCCACGCGATCAACGTCCCCAGCGCCAGGACCAGGACAATCGGCACGAACACGGCGGAGACCCGATCCGCCAGACGCTGGACGGCGGCCTTGCCGCTCTGCGCTTCCTCGACGAGCCGCGCCATCTGCGCGAGCCGGGTGTCGGCACCGACCCGCGTCGCGCGTACCAGGACGCGGCCGCCGACGTTCACCGTCGCACCGGTGACAGCGTCACCCTCGGCGACCTCGACCGGGACCGATTCGCCGGTGATCATGCTGACGTCGACTGCCGAACTACCTTCGGTGACCACGCCGTCGGTGGCGATCTTTTCCCCCGGCCGCACGACGAAGACGTCGCCGACCCGCAAGCCGGCCACCGGGATTCGCTGTTCACGGCCGTCGCGAAGCACTGTGACGTCCTTCGCGCCGAGCTCCAGCAGCGCGCGCAGCGCGGCGCCGGAACGTCGCTTGGAACGGGCTTCGAAGTAGCGGCCGGCGAGAATGAACGTGGTGACGCCGGATGCGACCTCAAGGTAGATGTTGGCGGTGCCGTCGCCGGGTGTCACAGTGAACTCGAAACCGTGCCGTATACCCGGCATACCGGCCATCCCGAAGAACAGCGAGTACAGCGACCACAGCGTGGCGGCAATGACCCCCAGTGAGATCAGCGTGTCCATGGTCGCCGCGCCGTGCCGCAGGTTGGTCCAGGCGGCGCGGTGGAACGGCCAAGCCCCCCAAACGACCACCGGCGCGGCAAGTGTGAGTGACAACCACTGCCAGTTGTCGAACTGGGCGGCAGGGATCATCGCGAGAACGATCACGGGCAGGGTCAGCAGGGCGGAGTAGATCAGCCGGTCACGCAGTGGCCGGGTCTCGTCCTCTTCCGTCTCGGGCTGGCCGGCCTGCGGTTCGGGGGCCTGCGCGGTGTAACCGGTGGCCTCGACGACACCCACCAGGTCGTCGACCGAAACGGTGGTGGGGTATTCGACGTGGGCCTTCTCGGTGGCGTAGTTGACGCTCGCCGTCACGCCGTCGACCTTGTTGAGCTTGCGTTCGACGCGGGCGGCGCACGAAGCACACGTCATCCCGCCGATGACGAGTTCGACCGTCCGTGAAGTGTCGTGTGCTGTCGTGCTCATGCCGCCCTGCTCTCTACGCGACGAGCCGGTAACCGGCCTCGGTGACCGCGGCTTCGACCGCGTCCTGGGCCAGCGGCTGCTCGCTGGTCACCTTCACTGCGCCGGAGCCGAGGTCCACTTCGACCGAGTTGACCCCGGTGAGCTCGCCGACCTCCTCCTTCACCGCGCCGACGCAGTGCGCACAGGTCATCCCCTCGACGGTGTAGGTGGCCTCAGTCATCGCCGCATCCTCCTCTGGTCGCGTCGTCCGATGACTCCTTTATACCCCTTGGGGGTACATGTAGGCCATCCGGCCCGGCTGCAGGGCCGATCGCCCCGCGGGGCAGACTGCGAGCATGCGGAGGATCTATGCGATCGGGATCGGCGCGGGCGACCCGGAACACCTGACTGTCCAGGCCATCGACCGGCTCAACCGGGTCGATGTGTTCTTCGTCCTCGACAAGGGGGAGGCCAAGGCCGACCTGGTACGACTGCGGCAGGACATCCTGGACCGGTTCGTGACCCGGCCGGGGTATCGAGTGGTGAGCGCGCAGGACCCGGACCGGGATCGGACGCCGGCCGACTACCGCGTCGCGGTCGCGGACTGGCATCGGCTCCGCACGGACGTGTACGAACGGCTGATTCGCGACGAGCTGGGCGAAGACGAGACCGGCGCGTTCCTGGTGTGGGGCGACCCGTCGTTGTACGACAGCACCATCGCTCTGATCGAAGCGGTGCTGGCGCGGGAGACGGTGGAGTTCGACTACGAGGTGGTGCCCGGAGTAAGCAGCGTTTCGGCGCTGGCCGCCCGGCACCGCACTACGATGAACCAGATCGGGCGCGCGGTGCAGTTCACGACCGGGCGGCGGCTGTCCGAAGGCTGGCCTGCGGATGCGGACGACGTTTTCGTGCTGCTCGACGCCCATACGACCTTCGACCGGTTCGCCGATCAGGGGGTCTGGATCTATTGGGGGGCCTATCTCGGGACGCCGGAGGAGATTCTGGTGTCGGGCTTGCTGGACGCCGGGCTGGCCACGCGAATCCGCGAGCTGCGAGCGGAGGCTCGGGAGCGGAACGGATGGATCATGGACACCTATCTTCTACGGCGGCCGCAGTGAGCGGAGTTGAGCGGGCTCGTCGGAGTCTCGGCTGCTGGTGAGGCGGGCGGGACCTCTTGCCAAGGTGGGCGGAGGCCCTGACATCGGGCACGTCCGGGCCATGGGTCCATCTGTGCGACCCGGCGACCTGCCCGGGCCGTGGGCCTCTGCGTGGCACCGAGATCTGACCAAGCGTGGCATGCCTCTTCGGGCGCCGGGGGATGTTGACCGGCGAGTCCTTCATGCTGCCGGCGTGTTCTGGGGAGCGGGAAACTGCAGGATTGCTGACCGAGCCGCTGTGACGCTGGAAGATCTGCAATGGGCCAGCAGGCGAAGTATTCGGCTCTCAACCTTGGGTGTGCGGCTGGGTTCTTCCCTCGTACATGAGAAGTGCTGGGCCGGTGGCCTGGTCCTGGGGTGTGTCGCGTTGCTGTCCATCGCCGCAGACCGGGCACGGTGCCCGATGGCGGTGGGAAGGGTGGTGGCTGGCCCTGGATCCGTTGCCGGAGGTGGTCTGGTCCTTGATGGTGCTGGGCGTCTGACGCGGGAGGCATGTCCTGGAGTGTTGTGTTCGGTGAGCACGCCCTCCGCCGTGGTGTGCGGGCTGGGTTCTTCCGGTATACGACAAGGACCAGGCCGCTGGGCCTGGTCCTTTTGTGGTGGCGTGATGGTGCGGGCGCGTCCTGGAGTGTTCTGTGGCGTGGTGTGGTTCGGTGAACGCATCCTGCGGGGTGCCGGGGATCCGTGGAGGAGTGCCGGTTGTGAGTGGATACGGGGCGGGGGTAGCCCCGACGTGCGTTGACGTCGGCCAGCAGCCCGGGGCTTGAGTGGATGCCGGGGGTAGAGGGGGTATGCAGGGAGGCCCCGGGAGAGCCCTTGTGGGGGTTCTCGACCGGGGCCTGACCTGTCTAGGTTGAGTTCGGCGGTGTCCTACTCTCCCACAACCCTTCGGTTGCAGTACCATCGGCGCTGTCAGGC